>JAKLJW010000043.1 GCA_023150935.1 Candidatus Binatia bacterium
ACCCTTATTTAAGACCCTAAATACGACTCCTGTCAAGTGTATTCAAGTGCTTCCGCGGGTCCGACCCCGGAGGACCCGGGCCGACCTCCAGGGTGCCCGCTGACTCGCGCTCCGGCCCGTCGCGGGCCATGTAGGCCCGATCTCCGAGGATAACCAGGCCCCTGATCCACGTCTTCGGGGCCGCGATTTCGTATGTGCAGTCGATACGGCGGCACCGCACCGGCGGCCTGACGACTCCTGCCCGGGGCAGGATGTCGTCGACCGCCAGGGTCCGCGTGTCGATCGCCACCAGATCGGAGAACGGCGTCGCGGAGTACAGGCACTCCTCCCCGCGACCTGCCGCGGGAAAAGCGATCGCCCCGGCGCTCAGCCACACACTCCCGGCGGCCGCCACGCACCGTGCCCTCCACCGCCGAGGACGTTCTCCGGAGCGGGTCGCTGTCATCACCGGTTCCTCCACGCGCCGTGGCATTGCGGTCTCAGAAGCTGTTCATATCGAGCAGAAAGAGCTGGTCGGCGATCTGCTCCTGCGAGTCGACGAACAGCACCCGCGTGCCCGACACGTCCAGATGCGTCATCGCCAGTGCCGACTGCCCGAAGGTGAGTTGCTGCGACGGCTCGTTCGCCGACAGATCGTGCGTGAACAGCACCCACGGCCCGTCCTGAAAGGCCGTCCACGCCACCAGCGACCCGTCGATCGCCGGGCAGCCGTACACCCACGGCCGATCCGTGAGCGTCCGCGTCGTTCCCGACCCCAGGTGGTGCGCGTAAATGTGCCCGATCGGCACCCAGAACGGCAGCCCGCCGCCCACCAGCAGCGAGCTCTCGTGCGCCGCCCACACCACCCAGTCGCCGCGCATCGCCGCACAGACCGCCCGCGTCGTCGGCTCGATCGCCCGGGTCTGCCCGGCGGCAAGATCGTGTACCCACAGACCCGGCCGCGATGCCCCGGACCAGACGTGCCAGACGACGCGCCCGTCATCGACCACGGGTCCTTCGAGCGGGTCCGTGCTCTCGTGTATCGTGGTCGTCGTATCGGTCGTCAGGTCGTGCGCGACGATGCGCCGGCTGCTGCCGGCGTACTCGCGCCAGGCCGCCCAGGTGCCGCTGATTGTCGGGTTGTAGCGGGTTCCTTCGACCGCAGCGCCGAGCTGGCGATCGGCGCCGGTCTCGAAATCGTGGTAGCGGATCTGGTTCACGCCCCCGCCGGCGTCGCGATAGACCATGTGGCGCTCGTCGCCGGCGTCCAGCGCGGGCGAGTCAGTCCCGACCGCGCCGCGCCAGTCCGGCTGCACGCTCTGGAGTGTGTGCGTGTAGACGGCACGCTCGGCGGGGCCCTGCTCCGGAAGTTCCTCCGCCGCAACCCGGCTGCCGGAGATCGTCGGGTTGAGGTACTTGGCGTTCTGGTTGGCAGTGAGCGCCGCGAGCGGCGGCTGGATCGCGATGTAGCGCACGGTGCGCACCCGCCGCGTCAGACTGCCGCCGATGGGCCGGGCCGTCCCGCACACCGATGCCGACCCCGAGACCTGTGGGATGCGATAAACGCCTTCGAAGATGAGCGTGCGCACGCCCGGGCGGGCGCCGGCGAGGCTCAGGCTGGCCAGCGTGCCGATCCCGGTTCCCGCTCCGCGCGCAAGCCGCCGCGTGTCGCGCGTCTCCGGCGCCGACCCGGTCCCGGCGAACACCTCCCACTTCGCCGGGCTGCCGAACACCTGCCCCTCGATCGGCACCGTCGTGTGCATGCCGAGTTTGAAAATCCGATCCGGTTCCGGCTCGGTGAGCACGTGCAGCGGCAGGTCCGCGTGTCGCAGTGCCCGATCGGCCCGCAGTTGCCCGTAGCCGATCTGCTCCCTGGTGAATCGCCGCGAGTAACCGGACGCCTGCAGGGCATAGCGCACGTCCAGCGTCGAGAAGGACGGGTTGCACGCCTCGAGCAAAGCGGCGATGCCGGCAACGTGCGGCGCCGACATGGACGTACCCGCCTGGCGGACGTACTGACCTCCGACAATGAGGCGGGGCTCGTCTTCCAGGCGCAGGAACGTAGGGTCACGTTCGCTCGACAGCGGCGCCAGGATGTTGTGTACCGGGAACGTGAACGATGGCGAGCCATCCCCCTTCCGCCCGCCGCCCGGGGCGGCAATTGCCACCGTCTGGCCGAAGTTGGTGCCGCGGCCGTCGCCGAAGTCGGCGGCTCTGCGTTTGTAATCGGTCGCGGCGACCACCACGGGGCTCGACATCGAGTCAGACATCCGTTGCGGACTGCGCAGGTAAACGTCCTGGTTTTCGTTACCCGCGGCGAACACTACCACGCTCCCGAGCGTGGTGGCCACCCGTACGGCGTCCTCCGCAACCGGGTTGTACAGACACGGGTCCTTGCACGCCCAGGAGTTGTTGATGATGTCCGCCCCCATGTTCGCCGCATACACGACGGCCTGGGCAAGGTGCGAGACGTACCCCGTCATCTTCTTGTTCAAACCGCGCAGCACCATGATTTGAGCCGCCGGAGCCACGCCGATGGTCCCGATGCCGTTGTTACCCTGGGCGGCAACGATGCCGGCGACGTGGGTGCCGTGGCCGTTGATGTCGGTGGGGTTGTTGTCGTTGTCGACGAAATCCCACCCGAAGAGGTCGTCGACGTAGCCGTTCAGGTCGTCGTCGCCGCCGCCGATCGATTCGTTCGGATTCAGCCAGAACTGTCCCGCCAGGTCCGGATGCGTCATGTCCACGCCCGAATCGACTACCGCCACCGTTATTCCCTGTCCGGCGGTGTATTGCCACGCCGATTCGGCGCGCATGCTCTTGAGGCCCCAGAGATCGTCGTAAGGCTGACCGAACGACCCGCGCGAACTGTAGTACGGATCGTTCGGTGCGGTGCTGTCGCCGACGGCGACGAAGTCCGGCTGGCACGCCGCCACGTGCGGGTCCTTCAGGTACTCCGTACACACCGCGAACGGGTCGCGGTCCGCGGCCAGCTCGAACCTGTACCAGCTCGTCATGTCCGGCGGGGGCGGGCTCCCCTCCGGGATGCGTGCCGTGCGCCCGGGGAACCGTGCCCGCACCGCCGCCAGCCGATCTTCCGCCATCGCCCGCGCCGCATCGCCCGCAAGGTCGTGCCGATCGGCAAACAGCGCCGTTGCTCCGGTCACCCCAAACTCCGCATTCAACCGGTCGACCCGCGTCGGTGCCCCGATCATCGCCGGCGCAAACGGCTGGCCCTGTTCAAGCAGGCAGTGTGCGCACTGGGTGAACGAGTCCTTGAACTTGATCAGCACCCGTCCGAGTGCCACCTCGCGCGTCTCCGTACCCGCCGCCGCACCGGCGAGACCGATGCACAGCGCCGCGGCCGCCAGGGCGGTCCCACCCGCCCGCCGCGGCGGCGCGGGAGCGCGGCGCGCGCCTCCCGGCGGCTCATGGCGCCGGCGCTTCGTGCCGCCGAAACCCGACTCGCTGCGATTCCTCTGCCGTACGTGTTGTGACATCGCGTCCCCTCCTCTGTGCGGCACCCTTGCTCACGGATCGGCGGGGGCTGTCAATATCTTCATTACAGCTATCCACAAAGCTATGCCGCGCATATATTCATAACAGTTCGCTTCGAAGCTATTCCCGGCAGGCAGTCGGGAATGGCTGTGGCGAATAGCTGTCGTGAAGCTATGCGCCGCAGCTACCCAGAATCTGGTTGACGGGTGCAAGCGCGGCCTAGTAAGAGGGTGCACCGGTCGTGAGGGGGTTCCCATGGTCGTTCGTTACATGGTGCTGGGTCTGTTGCGCGATGGCGCTCCCACCCACGGGTATGCGCTGGTCAAGGCGTATCGGGAACGTTCCGGCTCGCAGATCAACAGCGGCAACTTCTATCGCGAGCTGCGGCGCCTGGTTGCCGATGGAAGCGTGCGGCTGCTCAACACCGACTCGCAGCCCGATCCGCGCCGCCGGCAGGTCGAGATCACCCCCGCCGGCCGCCGCGAGTTAGATGCGTGGTTCGCCGGCCTGAGCGATCCGCCGGCGCCGGACGGCCAGGACGACCTCACGCTGCGCACCATGTTCATCGCCAGCATCGAACCGGCTATGGCACGGCGGCTCCTCGCACGCTGGCGCGACGGCCTCTGGCTGCAAAGCAAGGTGCTCGAACGCGCCCGTGACGCTGCCGCCGAGGCCGGCGAAGACAACGGCTTCGCGCTGCGGCGCAGCGTCATCGCCCGCCGGCTGAGGCATGTCGTCGCCGACCTCGACTTCCTCGAGGAGTTGCAGACCGCGCTGGGCCCACGGCTGTCCGGAACGGAGCCCGCCGCCGCGGGGCCGCCGGCTTCCGCCGTAGCGCCGGCAGTGGCGGCGAAGCGGAGCGGCCGCCGCCGCTGACCGGGGGTTTTCGGGGATGACCCGGCGCATGTACCGCACCCGGCTCGATCTGCGCATGTCGCGCCGCTTTCTGCGCGGCAGTGCCGGACGCATGGTGCTCACCGTCGTTGCCCTCGCCCTCGGCGTTGCCCTCGTCTGCGCCTTCGACCTCGTCAACCGCGCCGTCCTGCGTGCCTTCGTGGAAATCGTCGATACGATGGCCGGCCGCGCCGCCTTGCAGGTCACCGTTCCCGACGGCGGCCTGTTCGCCGAGAACGTCGCTGCCACCGTCGCCGCCGTCCCCGGTGTCGAACGCGCCCTTCCGGTCGTTGCCGCAACCGCGTTTACCGTCGAGGACCCGCCCGTCTCGCTCACCATTCACGGCTTCGATCTCACCGACGACGACAACGCCCGCGTCTACGAGCCCGCCGACGGCCATGTCGCCGGCATCGACGATCCCATCGTCTTCCTCAATCAGCCCGACTCGATTATCGTTACCCGCGACTTTGCCGCTCGCCGCGGCCTGGGCGAGGGAAGCCGCCTGCAACTCGATACCCCCACCGGGCGGCGCTGGTTCACCGTGCGCGGCCGGCTCGAGCCGCGCGGCATCGGCCGCGCCTACGGCGGCAACCTGGTGCTCATGGACCTGTTCGCCGCCGAGGCCGCGTTCACCCGGCCCGAGTTGGTGAACCGCGTCGACGTCGTCGTCGCCCGCGACGCCGACGTCGGCACCGTTGCCCGCGCCATCGAGGCCGCGCTTCCCGCCGGCCTGCGCGTCGAGACGCCGGCGCAGCGCAAGGCCGACCTGCACGCCGTCATGCGGTCCCTGCAGACACTCTTGCAGGCGCTCGGTCTGATCGCCCTTGCGGCCGCTTTCATGATCGCTTTCAACCGGCTGAACGCCGTCTTCGAGCAACGCCTGTGGATGTGCGGGGTGCTGCGGGCCATCGGTGCGCGCCGGCGCGCCGTGTGGTGGATGCTCGTCAAGGACGGGGTCCTGCTCGGTCTGGCCGGCACCGGGCTCGGCATCGGGCTCGGGATCGGACTCGGCCGGCTCATCCTGCCGGTGGTGGCGGCGACCACGGCGCTCAACGCCCGCCTCGTCGCGCCGGCCGCCGAGCTGTCGGTACGCCCCGCGTCGCTGGCGCTCGCGATGGCGGTGGGCCTGAGTGCCTCCGTACTGGCGGCGCTGCTGCCCGCCTGGCGCGCTTCGGGCGTGAGTATCATCGAGACCATCCGCGGGCGCGGGACGGAAATGCCGGCGTCGCGCCGCCGGTGGCCGTGGCTTGCGGCGGTACTGACCGCTGCCGCCCTGACGGCCGCCGTCGTCTTGCAGGCAACAACCCGCGACGCGCTGTGGGGGATCGCCGCCACGGTCCTTGCCGTCGTTGCCATCAAGGTTCTTTCCGGGCCGTTCTTGCGCTTCGCCGGCAGCCCGGTGATGTGGCAGGTCGCGCACCGTGCCGGTGGCCTCGGGCATTTCGTGGCCGCCAGTATGGACGTGAACCCGCGCCGGAACGCGCTGGGTATCGCGACGATCGCCATTGGCCTCGGGGCGGTGTTCTGGCTCGGTATCGTCGGCTACTCGTTCGAGACTTCGGTCGTGCGTGTCCTCGACGAGGCCTGGCGCGCCGACCTCGTCGTCAGCTCGGCGCACTTCGGGTCGGGGGCGCTGGAGACGCCGATCGACGACCGCTTCGGCGACACGCTGCGCGCGGTCGAGGGTATCGAGTCGGTGGTTGGCATCCGTCTCGCCAACTGGGAGTACCGCGGCGGACCGATCGTTCTTGACGCCTTCGATCCGGCCTATTTCCGCGACCCGGAGTTCGGGCAGTGGCCGTTGCTCGGGGCCCACCAACCCGGCGTGTGGGAGGCTGTGGCGGCGGGCGATTCGGTAATCGTATCGAGCAATTTCGCGCAGAACCTGGACGTGAGCGTCGGCGACACGCTGGTGCTGGACACGCCGACCGGGCCCTTGCGCCTGGCGGTGGGCGGGATCACCACCGACTTCGCCTCGCCGCGCGGCACGGTGGAAATCAGCCGCGCGGTGTACGCCCGGCGTTGGAACGATCCGCGGGTGACGCGGTTTTTCGTTCAGGTCGCGCCGGGGCACGCTACAGAGGCGGTGCGCGAGCGCATCGCGCGGGCGATGGCGGCAGCCGGCGGCGCGTGGCGGGTGGTGTCGTCGGGCGAGCTGGTCGAGTACTGGCGCGGCCAGATTCGGCTCGCCTTCGCTTCGGTGTACGTGCTGGCGGCGGTGATCTTCGCGGTGATTCTGTTCGGCATGGCCGACAACCTCACTGCCAGCGTCGTCGACCGGACGCGGGAGCTCGGCACGGTCCGGGCCCTCGGCGTACGCCGCCGCCGGGTCGCGGCGATGGTCGTCGGCGAGGCGCTGGCGATGACCGGCATGGGGTTGGCGCTGGCGTTCGTGCAGGGATTCGGGCTGGCCGTATTGTGGGTGAAGGGGACGATTCCGTTCCTGCTCGGGTGGGTCGTCGAGCTGAGCGTACCGGCCGTGCCGCTCGCGGCGATCGCCGTCGTGACAGTCATGAGTGCGATTCTGGCGGCCGTCATTCCGGCCCGCCGGGCGGCAGCCATCGAACCGGCGGCCGCCCTGAGATGGGAGTAGAACGATGACAACTGTGTGCAGTTTGGCCACCGCGGAGATCGAGACCACGGTGTCGGCCGCGGACACCAGGGAGTTTCTTGCCTCCATGTTGCCACCGGAGCGGGCCGCGCGGTTCAGTCGGTTGGTCGACGAATCGCGCATACGGCAGCGTCAGGCCCTGGCGTCATACGACGACTTGCGGCGACTCGACACAATCGAGGCGCGCAATGCGGAATACGTTCGGCAGGCGCTGCCGATTGCTGAGCGAACGGCGCGCCAGGCGCTTCGCCAGGCAGGGATTGCTCCGGGTGACGTCGACGTCTTCGTCGTGACGACGTCGACCGGCCACAGCGTGCCTACGCTGGACCGGCACCTCGGTCCCCGACTGGGCCTGCGGCCCGACGTACGGAGCCTGTTCCTTCACGGTCTGGGCTGCGCCGGGGCGGTGCGCGGCGTGGCGCTGGCCGGCGACTTGTTGCGCGCCCGCGCTTCGGCCGACAACGCGCTCGTGGTCAGCGTCGAGCTGGCGTCGCCATGGTTGCAAGTGGCCGAGCCGTCGCCCCAGGATATCCTCAGCAACATCGTGCTCGGTGACGGAGGCGGAGCGGTGGCGGTCGGACGCAGGGCGCCGCGCGCGGGGCTGGAAGTGGTCGCCCATGAAACCGAACTGTGGCCAAATACGCTTGGCGCTCGCGGGGCGATGTTGACGCAGTCAGGGTTACGGCACTTCGCGTCGCCGGCGTTGGTTCGTACGCTGCGCGCGCGGCTGCGGAACACGGTCGAGAGGTTCTTGACGCGGCACCGGGCATCGCCTCGCGAGCTGCAGTTCTACGTGCTGAACCCGATCGACCACCGCATGTTGGAGCTGATCGGTTCCCTTCTCGGCATCTCGGCTGAGGCGATGCGTCCGGCGTGGGCAGCGTGGGAGGATTTCGGCAACACGCTCTCGGCCGGACCGTTGTACGTCATGGATGCATTGCGGCGGTTGGCACGGCCGGCGGACGGCAGTCTGGGACTGGTGGTAGTGCTCGGTCCGGGAATGACCTGTGACCTGATGTTGCTCCGCTGGCAGGGAGGGTTGTGAAATCGAGCGCGGCGGAGGGAAGGAATCGGTGATGGAAAGCGCTCCATTCGAGGGGACACGGTGATTCACGCATGTCGACACATGACACGCCGGCCATTGTACTGGAGGGAGTAACGAAGCGGTACGGCAGCGAGGCAAGCGCGGCGCTCGACGACGTAACGGCTCGGGTGCCGCAGGGCGAGTTCGTCTCGGTCATGGGTCCGAGCGGCTCGGGCAAGAGCACGCTGCTGCACATCATTTCCGGGCTGGAGGTGCCCACCACCGGGCGGGTGTTCGTCGATGGGCGCGACCTTGCCGGGTTGTCCGACGATGCGCGCAGCGACCTGCGCCTGGAGCGCATCGGCATCGTGTTTCAGAACTTCAACCTGTTCCCCAGCTTCACCGTC
The DNA here is from genome assembly GCA_023150935.1 of Candidatus Binatia bacterium. Classification (NCBI taxonomy): domain Bacteria; phylum Candidatus Binatota; class Binatia (SeqCode); species Binatia bacterium. The sequence continues at coordinate 8,414 of JAKLJW010000043.1, forward strand.
GAGGAGAACGTCGCCTGGCCGCTCGAGTTCCGCGGTGTGCGGGGGCGCGTGGCACGCGGCCGCGCACACGATGCGCTCGAGCGGGTCGGGGTCCACGATTCGTCCTGGGGCCGGCTGCCGGTAGCGCTCTCCGGCGGCGAGCAGCAGCGAGTGGCGGTGGCGCGGGCCATGGTAACCGAGCCGGCCCTGCTCCTCGCCGACGAGCCGACCGGTAACCTGGACTCGCGCAACGGCCGCGCCATCCTCGACCTGCTGCGCGGACTGAACCGGGAAGATCGACTCACCATCGTGCTGGTGACCCACAGTACCTACGCCGCTACTTACGGGCAGCGCACCATCGAGATCGAAGACGGCCGCATCGTGCGCGACATCAGCGCGCCGCCCGAACCCTCGGCGCGGGTCCTGCCGCTGCGCAAGTGAGGGCCGCGGCACGCCGTCGCTGGTGGGGAAGCATGTCGACGTTGGCAACCCAACGCCGAAGCTCACCAGCCGGCGCGGAAACGCGACGCTGCCCGCCTGCGCGATCGACCCCGTGGTGCCGGACCGGTGGAGCATATTGTTGGGCATGGTCCCGGCCGTCAGTTCCCCTCGGGGTCGGAATCGGTATCGGCATCGGCATCGATCCGTTGCCCGGCGTACCCGGAGGACGCACTCGCATGCTCGCCGCTTCACGGGGTGCCGATGCCGCACCGGGTTCCGCGTACTGACCTCGTATGTATTCGTCCCTGAACAACGTGCCTGCGGAAAGTCATTCTCGCGGGTAATACCGCCGGCCGATCTTGTAGAACCCGACCTCAGGGCCATGGACATCCGGGGACGACGACCGCGCCCGGCGCGGGGCTGGCGGGCGGTGGCCGTCGTCGCGTTGCTGCTTGCCCCGGCGTGCGCCATTGCCTTCGCGGTGGACACGGGTGCCGGGCGCTGGAAGCTCAACGGCTACGCCGAAGGGTACTTCGTCGTGCCTACCGACGCCGACTCGCAGCGGCAGCGCCCGGAAGGCATCCTCGACCTCACCGTCGCCGGCGATCTCTGGCGCACGGTGCGGCCGGTGCTGGACGTGCAATTCCTCGCCGGCGGACCGCCCGAGAACGCCACCGGGTTCGGCGTCTTCAACTTCCACGACGCCTTTCAGAACATCTCCCCGAGCATCGACTTCGAGGAGGGCTACGTCGACGTGGCCTTGCGCTGGGCAGACATTCGCCTCGGAGTGCAGAAGTTCGCCTGGGGCCGCCTCGACACCGTCCACCCCGCCGATATCGTCAATCCGCGCCAGTTCAGCGATCCGTTCATCACCGACGAAACCGACGCCAAGATCGGCATCCCGGCGGCGAGCATCACGGCGCCGGTCCCGGCAATCGATCCGCTGTTTACCGACGGGTATCTGACGGCAATCTGGGCGCCGATCCCCATCCCGTTCCGCTTTCCACTGCCCGGGGAGCGCTGGTTCCCGCCCGCCGCCAGTGTTCCCGCCACCGTGTCGATCCCGCCGGGATATCTCGGCCGGGGCCTGCCCGGCGCCGACATCACCGCCGACTTCTCCGCGCAAAACGCCCCGGCCGGCCAGCGCCTTTCGGCCGGGGCAGTGGGGTTACGCTGGACGGCTCTAACCGCCGGGGTCGACTGGTCGCTGTACTTCTACAACGGCCGCGAAACCGCGCCGGCGCTCGATCTCTCGACGACCATCCGCCTGGCCGCCGATCGGCCCGGCGCGACGATCGCGCTCGACGGTGACGCCGTCGTCCGGCCTCGTTACGGCGGCATCTGGCTCACCGGCGCCGATGCGGCCTTCGAACTCCTCGGCGTCACCGCGCGCGCCGAGGCCGTGTACGGCTCGAACCGGTTTGTGCCGCGCTCCACCGCGGATCTGCTCAGCCTGTCGAACATGCGCCGAGCCATCGGGCCGGACGCCGCGGAGATCCTGGCGCAACTGATCGCCGGCGAGACGGTGCCGATCGATCTGGGCGAACTCTTCCTGCGCCGCGACGTCGTCGAGTGGGGGCTGGGGGCGGATTACCCGTGGCGCGGCTGGGTGCCGGTGTTGCAAGTGAATCAGACGGTCGTGCTCGACAACGACCGGGCGCTGCTGTTGCCGGACGTCGACACGCGTTTGCTCGGCGCGTTACGGAAGAGCTGGTTCACGGACCGGCTCGCTACGGAGGTCATTGCCATCCAGAGCTTCGAACGCAGCTCGACGGTGGCCGTCGCCCGTGCAACCTACTCGCTCACCGACGCACTGCGCCTCCGTTTCGGCTACCTCGCCATCGGGGGCTCGCAGAACACCCTCGTCGGGCAGTACAAGGCCAACGACGAGCTGTTCGTGCAAATCCGCTACGCTCACTGAGGCGCCGTAGCGAAGGCCGCCCGCCGGGCACGAACCGTTTAGCTGAGCGGCATTGAGGTTAAGGGCGACCTGCACTCCCGAGTCCGGTCATGGCGCGCCATCTATCACGTTACGGTCGGCAATGTGGCCACCCGCGGCGTGTGTCGCCGGCGCGCTGACCGCTCGGCAACCCCTGGGGCGAGGCAGTGCGTCGGTTCCCTACGCGGCCGCCCGTTCCTGCTGGCGCAGGGCGCGGAGCACCTCGCGGATCTGCGCCGACGTGCAGGGCTTGCTGAGTGTCGGCTGCGGCGGGAGCTTGCGCTGGAGGTCGCGATTGTCGAGACGCCACAGACCGCCGGTGACGAAGGCCACACGGCGAGCCTGCTCGGGCCGCGTCGTTACCAGACGCTGGAAGACGTCCTGCCCCGAGATGTCCGGCAGCCGCAGGTCGAGGAAGATGGCGTCGAACTCCTCCTCCGCCAGGATCTCCAGCGCGTCGTTGCCGGTTGCTGCCCGCCGCACCGTAAGCCCCTCCTTGCGGAGCATGTCGGTAAGTGTGTCGGCAACCTCGGGATCGTCGTCGACCAGCAACGCCGTGCGCTGCACGAACCCGGACTCGTCTTTCCCGGTGGGCAGGGTGAGGGTGAAGGTGGTGGGTACTTCGGGCGCACTCTTTGCCGTTAGCGACCCGCCGTGCGCGTTGACGATCGCGTAGCTCACGCTCAGGCCCAGGCCCGTCCCTTCCGTCTTGGTGGAAAAGAAAGGATCGAAGACCCGCGACAGAGTGTCGGACGGGATGCCGGGACCGGTGTCGCGCACATCGAGCGCTATGGCCCCGCCCACCGGGTAGATGCTCACGGTCAGCGTGCCGCCTTCGGGTTGCATCGCTTGCATGGCGTTGGTGAACAGGTTCACCAGCACCTGCTGGATCTGCTGGGCATCGACCTCCACCGCAGCGAGGTCGGCCGGAAATCGGGTCTCGCTCTGGATGCGGTTGCGGCCGAGGTCGTGGGCCATCAGATCCAGCGTGCTCCGAACCAGGGCGCGCAGATCGACCGGACCGCGTTCCGGCGGCCGAGGCCGCGCGAAACCGACCAGTTGCTGGACGATCTCGGCGATGCGCCGGCCCTGAGTCTCGACGCGCCCGAGGGCGTCTTGCAGGGTGGCGACGTCGTCGGCATCGCGCGCGAGGTCGGTCTGGCCGAGAATTCCGACCAGCGCGTTATTGACCTCGTGCGCCACGCCGGCGGCGAACTGCCCGGCGGTAGCGAGTCGATCCGTGCGGGCCAGTTGCTCCTGGAGGCGCTTTTGTTCCGAGACGTCCTCGATGATCGCCACGGAGCCCTCGATCCGGCCGTCGTCGCCGGCGCGGATCAGGTTGACGTGGAGCGACGCCTGGAAGGTCGCGCCGTCCTTGCGCCGGGCGACGATTTCGCCGCGCCAGTCGCCGTGTTGCAGAGCCGCCTGTATCGCATCGACCTGTTCCGCCGACACCACCGCGTTAAGCGACAGGCCGTCGCGCCCCTGGATCTCTTCCCATGTGTAACCGAACATCCGCAGGAACGCCGGGTTGGCGAAGACAATGCGTCGATCCCCGTCCGCAATCAGGACGGCTTCGCTGGTGCTGTCGACGGCACGGACCAGCCGCCGGCTCTCGTCGGTGAGCCGGCTGCGCTCGAGGGCGACGGCGGTTTGCCCGGCGATGCCGTCCGCAATGGTCAGGTCGCGCTGCGTGAATCCCTGGTCGCCGCTCCGGCGCGCGAACTGAAGGACGCCGAAGAAGCGGCCGCCGCTCAGCAGCGGCGCGGTCAGTAACATGGCGGCGGACGGGCCGCCGAGCCGTTCCATGCCGCGCGGAGCAATCACCGCGCAGTGGCCGAGGCGGCGCACCCACTCGAGATCGGGCACCTCGGCCGGCGTCAACCGCATCGCCAGCAGATTGCGCGTGGTCGCGCCGTCGACCCCCGAGACCGCCGCGCCGCGGTAGGTGCCGTTCTCTTCGTTCCACAGGAAAACGCCGCAGTAATCGACGCCGAGAACGCGCGGCGCGACATCGACGACCTTGATCAGGATCTCGTCGAGCCGGGTGAGGCGGCTCACCGCTTCGCTGACGGCGAGCAGGGCGCTGGTTACCGTGGCGGCGGCGCGGGCCTGCGCGAGAGCGTCCTGAGCGCGTCGTTCCTGCGTACCGACCTCGCGTTCCTTGACGACGACCTGGTTAAAGAACCACATCGCCCCGACAAGGATCATGCCCAGAACCGTTACCCGGAAGCCGAACTCGATCGGTCCCTTCAGCTCGGGCGTGACGGCGTCGATCGGCAGTACGCTCCACAACCCCAGCAGTTGCCCGACTCCCAGACCGGCAAAGCTGACCACCGTGAACACGGTCGAGGCAATGCCGGTTGCCGGTCCGTAGATGAACGCGTAACCGGCGACCTTGAAGAGAACCACCAGGACCACCGGGCTGTCGAGGCCGCCGGTGCAGCCGACGGCGGTGGCGACGGTGGCGAGGTTGACAAGGACGTCGGCTCCGACCAGCCGAACGTCGATCCGTCCGGCGCGGTATTCCAGGCAGAAGATCGAGTTGGCGACGAAGTACGCAACGAAGACCACGTGCACCGGCCACGCCTCCGGCGCCGTCGGCAGGAACACCTCGTTGAAAAGAATCCACGTCGCGAGTCCGATGACGACTCGCGACACCAGTACGAAGTACGCCGTCTGCCGGATCAACTCGCGATTGAGATTGTCCCGCAACGCGTACCGCCGGGTGTGCGACCGTGGCACGCCGCCATCGTACCCGGACCGCCGGTCACGCCGCAAGCGGCGACCGGGCGGTCCGCAGGGCACGGCAAAGTCGTTCGTCGAGGGGCGAACGGTTTTCAGGCCTTACGGAACCTGGAATCCGTTCGGGCCGAGTAGCCGCCTTCTTCTGGCGGCGTATCGAGGCTCCGTCAGCGACTTTGCCGTGGCCCCGGGGCGGTCCGGGTGCGACGGCTACAACTTCTGCGCCTTGGGCTTGGCCGCGGCCGGCTTCTTGCCGGTGGGGGCGTCTTCAGGCGAGCAGGGATTGTACGACTGCGGTAGCATGAACATGGCGAAGTACGGATCCTCGCCCCGTTTCGAGTCGGTGTGCGCCCCGATGTCCACCGTCAGCGGCGTCTTGCCCTCCCGTTCGGCCGTTGCTCCCAGCATCATTCGGAACGTGCCGTCGTCCAGGGTGCGAGTGCGCACGCCCCAGCCGTTCGGCAGGAACAGCTTCACGAAGCGCTCCTTGACCGGCTGCCCCTTGGCGTCCTGGAGTTTGCCGGTGACGTGGATATCGAACGGGTAGCGAATCAGCACGTTCGGGTTGGCCTTGACGAAGCATTGCCCGCACGGTTTGCCCTGCAACCAGCCGTTCTCGGCGCCCTGGTCGCACGGGCCCTTATCGGTCGGCCGTGCGCAGTCGTTACAGAAGACGATCGTACCGAAGACGCGCCCGTCCGCGGCCTTGACCTCCACCTGATCGGTGGCCGCCGCCAGACCGAGCGCCGGCACCAGCCAGCCCGCCAGGGCAGCAAACCCGATTGCGATCCACCTCGTCTGCATGATTCGCCTCCTCCTTACCCTCGTAATGATGACGCCACGGCGCCCGCCGGCGGCTTCGGCCGTCCGCGTCTGCACAAACCCACCTGCGGCAGGTCGGCCCTTGGTATAGTCGACGCATCGCACCTCCTCAACCGACACGGCGCGCGCCGACCGCCACCCGCCTTGCGACAGGTCGCGCCATGGGGGTATGGTTTCGCCGTACTTCAGCCCCGGTGACGCCATGTCGCAGTACATCGCCGAGAGCGGTGCCCCCAAGCCGCTGGAGCGGTACGACCAACTGGTCGAATACTTCGAGCAGGCGTGCAAACCGCGCGCGCAGTGGGGGATCGGCACCGAGTACGAAAAGGTGGCCGTCCGGGCCGAGACGGGCGAGGCGGTGCCGTTTACCGGCGGCATCGAGGAGGTGCTGCGCCGGCTCGCCGACCGCTATGCGTGGGAGCCGATTTTCGAGGACGGGCGCATCATCGCGCTCAGCGGGGCCGATGCCGCCATAACGCTGGAACCGGGCGGTCAGCTCGAGCTCAGCGGCCGGGTGTGCGACAGCCTGCATTGCACCCGTGCGGAGTTCGCCGAGCATGTCGCCGAGGTGGTGACGGTTGGTGCCGAACTCGGCATTGCGTTCCTCGGTCTCGGCATGCAGCCGTTCAGCCCCCTCGAAGCGATCGAGTGGGTGCCGAAGCGCCGCTACGCCATCATGGGCCCGCACATGTTGCGGGTCGGTACGCTCGGCCAGCGCATGATGAAGCAGACGGCCACCGTGCAGATGAACATCGACTACGCCAGCGAGCGCGACGCAATGGCGAAGTTGCGCACGGGCATGGGCATCGGAGCGCTGCTGACGGCGATGTTCGCCAACTCGCCGATCAGCGACGGCGCCCTCAATGGCTTCCTCAGCTATCGCGCCCACATCTGGACCGACACCGACCCGGCACGTTGCGGTTTGCTGCCGTTCGTCTTCCGTTCTACGGCGAGCTTCGCCGACTACGTCGACTACGCCCTCGACGTGCCGATGTATTTCGTCGTGCGCGGCGACCGCTGGATCGACATGACGGCGTATACGTTCCGGCGCTTCTGGCAGGAAGGCTGCGGCGGGGAACGTGCCACTCTCGACGACTGGAACGTACACCTCACCACGTTGTTTCCCGAGGCGCGCATCAAGCGCTACATCGAGATCCGGTCGGTCGACAGCCAACCTCCGGAGCTGATGCTCGCCGCCCCGGCGATGGTCAAGGGCATCTTCTACGATGCGGATTGCCTCGATGCGGCCTGGGACCTCGTCAAGGGCTGGACCTGGGAGGAGCGGCTCGAGCTGTACGCGGCGGCCCCACGGTCTGCCCTGCGCGGTCGCGTGCGCGGCATCGAGGTGCGCGAGTACGCGTGGGAGCTGCTGCGAATCGCCGAAGCCGGTCTGGATCGGCAGCGTCCCGCCGGCGGTGCGGCGGAAAGCGAAGCGGTCTACCTCGAACGCCTGCGCGATCTGGTTCGCCGCGGCCGCTGCCCCGCCGATTCGCTCGTCGAGAAGTGGACGGGGGTCTGGGACCGTGACGCCACGCGCCTGGTGGCCGGTACGACCTACCGCATCGCGGCGTGAGGCACGCGAGCCGGCGTGCCCCATGCGGCCCTCGGGCATCGTTACCCTACTGACCGACTTCGGTACCGCCGACGCGTACGTCGGCGTCATGAAAGGCGTCATGCTCGGGATCGACCGGGGCCTGCGGATCGTCGATCTGACGCACGCGGTCCCGCCCCAGGCGGTGCGGGTCGGGGCGCTCCTGTTACGCCAGGCCGTAACCCATTTTCCCGCCGGCACCGTGCACCTGGCCGTGGTTGACCCCGGGGTCGGGTCGGCGCGCCGGCCGGTGCTGGCGGTGTGCGACACCGGTTACCTCGTCGGGCCGGACAACGGCCTCTTGGCGCCGGCGGCGGCCGTCCTGGGGGTGCGCGAGGTCCGCGCTCTGGAAAACCCTCGCTACTTCCGTGCGCCGGTATCTCGAACTTTTCACGGCCGCGACATCTTCGCCCCGGTAGCCGCGCACCTCGCCTTCGGCACGCCCCCGGAGGCTTGCGGGCCGCCGCTGACCGCGCTGGCGCCGCTGTCGTTGCCGGAGCCGGCGGTAACTGCCGGCGGGATCGCCGGCGAGGTCTTGTACGTCGATCGCTTCGGCAACCTGATCACCAACATCGATGCGGGGCTGCTCGCGCGCTTCCGTGGCGGAACCCTTTCGGTTACGATTTGTCAGACGCTGGTGGCCGGACCGGTTGCCGCCTATGCCGCGGTACCCGGTGCGACTCCGCTCGCGATCGTCGGCAGTTGGGGTACGCTCGAGATCGCGGTGCGCGACGGCAACGCGGCGGACTATTTCGCTGCGGCGGCGGGGACTCCCGTTACCGTGGCCTGGGAGCCGGGTAACGAATGAATCCCGTCAGCACGGAGCCTCCGTTCCGCATCTATCCGCCGCCCGAGCGGGGCTCGTTCGGACCGCACGTAGCATCGCGGCGGCCGGCGACGCGCGGGCCCGCGGTCAATGTGGTGTTGTTTCTGCTCACGCTTCTCACCACCTCGCTCGCCGGCGCCTTCCAGACCGGTGCCGACCCGCTCGAGGATCCGGCGCAGATCGTCGCCGGGCTGCCGTTCGCCCTCACCCTGTTATCGATCCTGGCGATTCACGAACTCGGCCATTACGGCCTGTCGAAGATCCACGGGGTGCGCGCCTCGCTACCGTATTTCATCCCGGCGCCGCCGATCCTCATTGGTACGTTCGGCGCCTTCATCCGCATGCAGGCCCCGCCGCCAAACCGCCGGGCCCTGTTCGATGTCGGCGCCGCGGGGCCCTGGGCCGGGATGATCGTCGCGATTCCCGCCGTGCTGGTGGGGTTGCGCTTGTCCGAGGTGCGCCCGCTCGGCCTCGATGACGGCGGGTTGCTGCTTGGCGATTCGCTGCTCTTTCAGGGCCTGACCTGGCTTGCCCTGGGGACGACGCCCGACACGGCGACTATTGTGCTGCACCCGATCGCTCTTGCCGGGTGGTTCGGCCTGTTCGTGACCTTCATGAATCTGCTCCCCGTCGGTCAACTCGACGGCGGCCACGTTGCCTACGCGATGTTCGGCCGCTGGCATCGGCTGGTTTCGCGCGTCTTCGTCGGGGTGATCGCCGCGCTCGGGTTCATGGGCTGGCAGGGGTGGTTCGTATGGGTGGTGCTGCTGCTGATCATCGGCTTCGATCATCCGCCGACTCGCGACGCGTGGACGCCGCTCGACTGGCGCCGCCAGGTGGCGGCGTGGCTCACCGTGGGTGTGTTCGTAGCGACGTTCATGGCCGAGCCGATAGCCGTCGCCGAACCGGCGCAGCAGTTCGAAGGGGAGCGCATCCCCGTGGCGTGGCACATGGATCGGGCGCCGCGGCCGCGCGGGGGATTGCTGGTGCCGTTCCGGGTGGCGGCCCGGGGGCGGGGGATTCCGCTATGACCGAGCGGCCAACCTGGGATCAGTATTTCATGACCATCACCCGGCAGGTGGCGGAGCGGTCGACCTGCCTGCGGGCGCGCGTCGGCGCGGTCATCGTGCGCGACAAGAACATCCTGGCCACGGGGTACAACGGGGCCCCGGCCGGGTTGCCGCACTGCACCGAGGTGGGCTGTCTGGTCTACCGGTCGCAGACCCCGACGGGCGAAGTCGAGGAGAACTGCTTTCGCACCATCCACGCCGAGATCAACGCGATCGCTCAGGCGGCCAAGAACGGCGCGGCGATCCGCGACGCTTCGGTGTACATAACGCACACGCCCTGCATCCATTGCTTCAAGGTCCTCATCAACACCGGTATCGTGCGCATCTGCTACGAGAAGGAATACAAGCTGCAGAGCATTGAGCCGCTGCTGCGGTATGCCCCGCAGGTGCAGTTGCAGAAGGTCGAGATTTGAGCGCCATGGTCGAAGTCGCGTCCGGCGCTGCCGCCGGCCCCACCCCGCTGATCGCCGAACCCGAGTTCGGCTTTCTCTTCCTGTCGTCCGTGCTCGACAAGCCGGTCGAGGACGCCGAGGGAGTGCGGGTCGGCCGCCTGCACGATCTGGTCGTGGCGATGGCGTCGACATTTCCTCCGGTGGTCGGTTTCGTGGTTCGGCGCGGCCGCTGGGATCCGTTCGCCCTCAGCGGCCGCTGGACCGACGTTGCCGACCTTGGCGGGCCGGCGATCCGGCTTGCCGTGGGCGTGCGGGCGCTGACGCCGTCGGCCGGCAGCGACGCGGATGGGGAAGTGCTCGTGCGGGCCCAGCTTCTCGACCGGCAGATCGTCGACATAAACGGGGCGAAGGTGGTGCGTGTCAACGACGTCCACTTCCTGCGCCTCGGCCGGGCCGAGCTGCGCCTGGTCCACGTCGACGTCGGGACGCGCGGTCTCGTGCGCCGCATGGGCTGGGAGGCGCAGCTCGACGGCCTCGTGCGGCGTCTGGCGCCGCGGTCGCGGTACCTGTCGGCCGAACGGTTGATTCGCTGGCAGTACGTGCAGCCCCTGTCGCTCGATCCCGATGCCCAGAACGTCCGGCTCAGCGTCGTGCAGCGGGATTTGAAGAAGCTGCACCCGGCCGATCTCGCCGAGATTCTCACGGATCTCGACGGCCACGAACGCTTCTCGATGTTCCGTTCGCTCGACACCGAGACGGCGGCCGACGCGCTGGCCGAAGTCGACGATCCGCGCATTCAGACCGAGCTGCTGCAGATGGTGTCGCCCGATCATGCCGCCGACATTCTCGAGGAGATGCAGCCGGACGAAGCCGCCGATCTGCTCGGCGAGTTGCCGGACGAGACCAGCCGCGCGCTGTTGCACAAGATGGAGATCGAGGAGGCGCGGGACGTCCGTGAGCTGCTGAGCTACGCGCCCGATACGGCCGGCGGCATGATGACCACCGAGTTCGTCGCCCTGCCCGCGGAGATCGCCGTCGAGGAGGCGTTTGCGCGGCTGCGCCGCGAAGCGCCCGACGTCGAGAACATCTATTACCTGTTCGTCGTCGATGCCGAGGGGCGCCTGGTCGGCGTGCTCAACCTGCGGCACCTGATTCTCGCGGAACCGACGGCGGTGCTGCGCGACATCATGCTCGGGACGCCGACACTCGTCCATCACAACGACAGCCGCGACACCGTGGCGGAGATCGTCGAAAAGTACGATCTTCTCGCCCTGCCGGTCGTCGACGACAACGATACGCTGGTCGGAATGATCACCGTCGACGATGTCGTCAGTCACATTGCGAAGCAGGCATGGCGGCGCAAACTGGCACATTGAGACGCTGGCTGGCGCGGGTCCGGGATGCGGGGCGCGAGACGCGCACTCGGCATCCCGGTCGGCGGCGGTGGCTGGGGCGGATACGGGCGTTGGTGCCGGCGCGCCTGCTCGTCATTCTCTCCGTCGTCGGGCCCGGGATTATCGTCTCCAACGTCGACAACGACGCCGGCGGAATCACGACTTATTCGCTGGCCGGAGCGCACTTCGGTTACAGCCTGTTGTGGGTTCTCCTGCCCCTGACCGTGGCGCTCGTGGTCGTGCAGGAGATTTGCGCGCGCATGGGTGTGGTTACCGGCAAGGGTCTTGCCGACCTGATCCGCGAGCGCTTCGGGGTGCGCGCGACCTTCTATGTCATGGCGGCCCTGTTGCTAACGAACCTCGCCAACACGGTGGCGGAATTCGCCGGCGTGGCCGCGGCGCTGGAGATCTTCGGCGTCAGCCGTTACGTGTCCGTCCCCGCCGCCGCGGCGTTCGTGTGGTGGCTGGTGGCGTACGGCACCTCGCGGCGAGTCGAAAACGTCTTCCTCGTCGCCTGCCTGTTCTATGTCTCGTACATCTTCTCCGGCTTTCTGGCGCAGCCACCGTGGGGTACCGTGCTGACACGGCTGGTGGTGCCGGAGATTCACTGGGAGACCGGTTACCTCGTCATGCTGGTTGGGCTGGTCGGGACGACGATCGCGCCGTGGATGCAGTTCTATCTACAGTCCGCGGTGGTCGAAAAGGGCGTGCGGGTCGCGGACTATCGCTATACGCGTTACGACGTCGTGGTCGGGTCGGTGATCGCGGTCGTTGTCGCCATGTTCATCATGCTGGCGTGCGCCGCGACACTGTACGAAGCGGGGATCGGGATCGACACGGCGCAGGACGCAGCGCTCGCGCTGGAGCCGCTGGCGGGGGCGTACTGCGCGGCGCTGTTTGCGTTCGGGCTGTTCAACGCGTCGCTGTTCGCGGCTTCGGTGCTGCCGCTGTCCACGGCCTATTACGTCTGCGAAGGCTTCGGCTGGGAAACCGGGATCGACCGGAAACTGCGCGAGGCGCCCCAGTTCTTCGGGCTGTATACGGCGCTCATCGGCCTCGGCGCGGCGTTCATTCTCGTGCCCGGCTTCCCGCTGCTCGAAGTCATGTTCGTCTCGCAGGTGATCAACGGGGTATTGCTGCCGGTGATCCTGGTGTTCATGCTGTCGCTGGTGAACGATCGGACGCTGATGGGCCAGTACGTGAACACGCGGGCGTACAACGTCGTTGCCTGGGGCACCTCGGGCATCGTCACGGTGCTCAGCGTGGCCATGGTGGTGAGTCTGGTTCTCGGCGCCGGATGACGGGGGGACGGCTGGGCGGTTGGGGTAGTCGCGCGTAACCGGTTTCGGGCACGGGTCGGCGATGAAATGCATGCTGCTTACCGCACCGGCGCCGATCGACACCGCGCCGCTGGCGCTGGCCGACCTGCCGGTGCCGGAGCCGCGAGTCGACGAAATCCTCGTGCGCGTCGAGGCTTGCGGCATTTGCCGGACCGACCTGTACGTCATCGAAGGCGAATTGCCGCCGCGGCGGACGAGCGGCCGCCCCTTACCCGTCAAGCACGATAACCGTGCGGCCCGGTCCCGCGGTTTCGGCCTGCATGGCGCCGAAGATCTCGTTGACGTCATCGAGGCGCCGGCGCGCCGAGATCAGGGGTGCTAGCGCGAGCCGCCCCGCCGCCGCCTGCTCGGCAAGCTCGCGCAAGCCGTCGATCGGATCGATGTCGCCATAGAACGATGCCTTCACCGTTTTCCCGGTGCGGTGAAAACCCCGCGCCGGGAGGCGCAACTCGTCGCTGTCGAACGCGCCGATCACGATCAGCCGCCCGCCGGGAGAGAGCATCTCGAATCCGGCACGTGCGGCCGCGACCTTGCCCGTGGTGTCGATAACCACGTCGAAGCCGGCATCCGCCGCCCCCGTCTCGCCGGCCAGCCTGGTTTCGGTTGCACCGAGCTTGCGCGCCAACTCGAGATTGCCGCTCTGCACATCGACGGCGAGCACCCGGCCGGCGCCGCAGGCCCCGGCTCCCTGGATGGCCGCCAGACCGACGCCGCCGACACCCAGTACGGCGACCGACTCCCCGCGCTGCACCCGACCGGCGCGCACCGCCGCACCGTAGCCGGTGGCCACGCCGCAGCCCAGGATGCAAGCTTCGGCCACGGGCAAGCCGGCGGGCAGCGGCACACAGGCGCGCGCCGGCACCACCGTGTGAGCGGCAAAACCGGAGAGCAGCGAATAGTGGTACACGGACTGACCGCCGAACGAGATGCGGGAGGTGCCGTCGAGCAGCGTGCCGGCAAACAAACTTCGGAACACCGACGGGCAGAGCTGCGGCAGGTTGCGCCGGCACGTCGGGCAGCTGCCGCAGTAGGGCAGCCACGTCAGTACAACGGCGTCGCCGGCAACGACGTGATCGACCTCCGGCCCCACGCTCTCCACGTGACCGGCTACCTCGTGGCCGAGCACGATGGGGAATTGCCCCGCCGCATCTTGCCAGGCGTGCAGGTCGCTACGGCAGACGCCCACCGCGCCGACGCGCACGAGCGCTTCGCGCGGCCCGGGCGGAGCGAGATCGATCTCCACCAGTCGCATCGGCTCGCCCGCCGCAAATGCAACCGCCGCTCTGGTTTTCACGTGGCTGCTCCTTTTGTTGCCGGCCGTACGAACTATCCCTGCCGGCCGTCGTCGTTGCCGATCTCCCTCGCCGGTTGCCCGCCCGCTTCTCCCGTGCGCCGGCCTTAAAACACCAACTCCGCCAGCGGCGTGACGTCCAGCATCAGGTAGGCGCACCATCGATCCGTGCCGGCGCTTACCGATGGCGGCAGCCCGAGTTCGACCGAAACCCGGCCCGGTTCGCGCTTGACCTCGGTGGCCGTGTTGTAGCGCAGGGGCGCAGGCTCGTTGCCCTGCGTGTCGACGACCGCAATGCCCGGCACGACGGTGTTGAGCGAACTCTCGTGCCCGGCCCGCGCCGCGATCTCGGCGACGATGGCGTGCGAGGCCGGCTGGTAACGGAAACTCCGCACCTCGAGCGCCGCGGTATCGAGTGGCCGGTCGGCGCGCGCCCGAAAACTCCCGATTCCGCGGAACCAGCCGTCGTCGCCCACGAGACCCCACGGGCCGTGCATCTCGCGCCGCAACATCTGCACGCCCAACGGAACGACCCGGGCAAGGAACCGGACGAGCAGCGGGAGCGACTGCGCGGCGGTGGCGGAATCCGGCACCCAGCGGCGCACCAGATCGGTCATGCGCGCCAGCGCGCGCGCGCCGCGCGCCAAGCCTCCCGAACCCCCGGCGAGCTTACGGAAACGCCCGGCGACGTCCAACTCGGCAATCAACGAGCTGCCGCGGCACGGACCTTCGGCGCCTTCCCAGGTGCCGGAGAGTCGCAGCGTATCGAGCGGCGCCGGAAAAGCCGTCAGCTCGAAGGCGCAGTCGCGCGCCGTCAAAACGAGCCGGCCGCTCTCGTAGGTGCCGCCGAAGGCGTAGAAGAGATGGCGCGCCATCGCTACCTGCACCGCCTCTCCGTCTGCCGCGAAGCCGAACTTTTCCACGCCCCAGGCCGCAACCCTGCCGCTCGCCTCGTCCGCACGCACGATGCGCACCTGCATGGTGAGACTGGCTATGCCGATCTGGTCGAACGACGGAACGATGGGCGGGTCATAGACCGACATGTGCGTGACCCGGAACGGCAGGTCGGGAAGCGCGCCGATCGACGGCGCATCGACCGCCGGCAGGAAACGAATCGGTACGCGCGCCGTCACCGTTGCCGCGCTCTGCCCGCCGATCCGACCGCGCGCCCGTACCGTCACGGCCTCCTCCGCGGCCGGCGCCGCGCCTTCGGGAACGACATTCATCTGCGTCCCGCCCGGTTGCAGGGTGATCCGGAACGGCCGCGGCGGATCGATCAATACCTCGACGTCTTGCGGGTCGAGCCGCGCCGGGACCGTCTGCCCGTTCAGCCGCGCAAGGAGGCGCAGACTCAGCGGTTGCGAAGGCTCGGCGACCACCGGCTCCGCGGCGGCGTCCGTCGGCTCCGCGGACATCGACCCGCCGGGGGCGACGGAGTAGAGAAACAGGCCCGCTTCCGGATAGCCGTCGCGCGGGTTGTGGTCGAGCAGCGGATCGTCCGGATCGCTCATGTAGTGACGGAAGGGTACGTAAACGACCTTGCCGCTGGCGGTGGCCGCTGCCAGGCCCGAACGACCGAGGGCAATCGAGGCGTTGATGTTCGGCGAGTCGAGGACGTTTCCTTCCGACACCGTGCGCAGGGACCAGCGGCGGCGCCCATCGGGATCGACGCAGTAAAGGATGCCGTTGCCGCTGCCGAAGTAGACGAGGTACGGAGCGCGATTCTCCGGATCGGGGCCGATCGCCGCCGAGGAACGAATCGCATCGCCGGTGTAGAAGGACCAAACGACCCGCCCGCGTGCCGTATCGATCGCGTACAGGCAGCAGTCGGAAGAGCCGATGTAGAGAACCCCGTCTTCGGCCAGTGCCGGCGAGGCGTAGATCGGCCCGGCCGTGGCGGTCCGCCACCTCACCCGGCCGGACCCGCCGTCGAGCGCGTAGACGTGGCCGTCGAAGCTTCCGAAGAAGATGATCCCGGCGTCGTCGATCGCCGGCGAGGACACCACGAAGTTGCCGGTGTTGGTGCGCCAGCGGACACCGCCGGTTTCGCGATCGAACAGGTAGCAGTTGCGATCGAACGATAGGACGCACACCGACCCGTCGGGGCCGAACGCCGGTGCCGCCCAGATGTGCAGCCCGGTCAGGTACGCCCAGCGCACGCCCTTGCCCGCCTCGATAGCGTAGAAGTTGAAATCGTCGTTCCCCGCGTAGAGCAGGCCGTTCGGCCCCAGCACGACGTTGCCTTCCCACCAGAAGATCGTGCTGGGTGTGAAGTGCCCGCGGTTCTCGAACAGGTTGAGACGCCAGCGCTCCTCGCCGTCGGGGCCGAGGCCGTAAAGGCCGGCGTCGCACGACACGAAATACACGGTGCCGTCGCGCGCGATGCAGCCGGCGCTATCGATGCACTCGCCGGTCTCGAAGCTCCAGCGTTGCGTGCCGGTCACCGGATCGAAGGCGTAGAACCGCTTGTCGGCCGAACCGACGTAAACGGTCTCATCGGCGCCGATGACCGGGGTGCTGAAGATGGCGTTGCCTGTGGTCCAGCAGCGGATCGGTGGGGCCGCCTCGGCCGCTACCCCGGCGTGGAGCAGCGGCGACCGTCCCGTGTTGCGCACGTCCGCGCGCATACACGGCCACGGCGATCCATCCTGATACGGCGAGTCGGTGTCCATGCGGTGTTGGGTCGGCATTCCACATCCTTATGTCTGCGCAGCAACACACAAAACCGGGGTCGACGCCATGCCGGTCAGGCGGCGGAAGCGGAAGGCAGCCGGCCGGCGAAATCACCCGCCACGCAGTGCCCGGGCACGGTCGTCGGTGCCGCGAATTCGAGCGAGCCACCACTCCAGCGAGTAGCGATAGTCGAGGCGTTCCCAGTTGATCAAAATGATGTGCCACAGCAGTACGTTGCCGACGGCGAAGGCGAGCACGAACCCCACCGTGGCGTTCCAGCCGGCAAATAGAGTGTCGATGCCGACGCGCAGCGCCATGCCGAGGATTCCCTCCAGCATGAAGATGGTCAGACTCAGTCGCCCGAAACGGAGCAGCGGACGCAGGGCGGCCGGACGCCACGGCTTCCGCCGGGACTCCGCGCCGGGGTCGAGCAGCGCCAGCAAGCCGACCAGCACCAGGGAGAATACGCCGAGCAGGGCGTAGCCCAGCGCGGCGAAGTAGAGCGGCGACTGCCCCCAGACGTGTTCGCGCTCCGCCAGCACGATGCCCCCGGCTGCGAGCAACCCGAGGCCGCCCACGAGCACGAGCAGCAAGCCGCTCCGCCCAAGGTGCCGATAGAGAGCGGCGCGCGGTTCGCCGCGCACCAGGGCCACGCCGGCAATGGCGCCGAGCAGGCCGTAAGCGAAGAACGGAAAGACGGGGTTCGGGTCGTTGATCAGCAGCGCCATCGGCACTGCCGCCGCGATCGCCGCTCCTCGCTGCGCGACCAGCTTCGTCATCGGCTCGAACAGCAGCGCACGCAGTGCGGGTGTGGCGAGCAGGACGCCGGCCGCGAGCAGAAACAGATAGCGCTGCACGCCGTCGTCGTCGCGCGGCGGCATGCGGCGATAGAACCAGCGCAGCGCAGCAGACACGAGAAGCACGTTGGCGCCGATCATCCACAGAGCGCTGGCGAACACCCAGTTTTCGGGGTGGATGCGCGGGAAGAACCCGTAATAGATGAACCCCGGCACGAGCGTGACCCTGAGGGTCGGGTCGTTCGGGTCCTCGGTGACCGCCGAGTTGCCGACCACCAGCGTCCATACCCAGTGCAACACGAAGAGAATGGCGAACGTCTGCACGGCCCCGGCCATCAGCGACCGCGGATAGTGCCACGGCCGGCCGTCCACCAGCGGTTGCCGGTGCAAGCGGCGCATCGTGGCCGTGGCGTTGGCGGCTCCCGACACGACACCGAACAGGCCCGCCCAGAGGAGCAGAAAGCCGAACGCCACCAGCCACGGCGGCGGCGACTTCAGCGCCTCGCCCAGCGACGCGAGGTGGAACGCGCCGTTGTGCAGGAAGACCATGGCGCCGATGGCCATGCCGCGCAGGACATCGAAGGTAACGACGCGGTCGGCTTGTTCGGGCGGAGCGCTCATACGCCGGCGGACAGATTCAACTCGACAACGGCGCCGGTGAACGGCGGCACGTTCGCATGGAAGGCGGTGACGTAAAGGGTCGGTTCGGCTTCTCCCCAGGCGACATTGGTCGGGTAACGGAACGGCAGATCGACGACGGCTTCGAGCCGTGCGTCCCGGCCGAGGATCAGCAGTCGGGCGGCGCCGAACTGCGCCACCACGAGTCGGCCCGAGCGCGAACAGGCGAGTCCGTCGGGTCCGAGCAAAGGTTCGTCGGGAGGGTCTGCGGCAAGGGCGTGCAAATCGGCGTATATGCGTCGTCCGCGGAGCGCACCGTCGGGCTGCACGTCGAAGGCGAGGACGCGGTTGCGGAAGTGCTCGCTCACGAACAGCGTCGTACCGTCGAATCCGAGAGCGATGCCGTTTGCGTAATGGATGTCGGCGGCCAGCATGCGCGTGTCGCCGCCGGGCCGGTGCCGGAAGACACCGCCGGCGACGGGTGCGGCGCGATCGAAGACGCCGGCCGCGGTGAAGTAGAGCGCACCGGCGTCATCGAAGACCAGGTCGTTGGGTGCAGAGAGCGGGCGGCCCGCGGAATCCGACCGAACCGTCTCGTGGAGGAGGCCGTTACGAGCGATGCGGGCGATGCAGTTGCTGTCGGAGCCGGTGACCCAGATCGCGCCATCGGGTCCGCAGACCACGGCGGCGGGGCCGAAGCCCGGTTGCTGCCATACGGTGCGCGCCGCGCCTTCGACGAGGTCGATCAAGCCGACGGCGTGCCGCGCGTACTCGACGAAATAGAGGCGGCCCGCGTCCCACGTCGGGCCTTCGGGGTAAGACAGCGGTTCGTGCAGCACGCGCAGCGTGGGAGTCATGCGATCTCCGGTACTCGACGTTCCATAGCAATCGACGCCGCTGCGAAGCCAGCACCGACGCGGCGCCCTGGCGCCCGGCGTTCAGCCTGCTCCGCGGTGCACACGTTTGTGGAAGAGACTTGTGTCCCGGCGCGCACGTGGATAGCTCTGGCTCCCATGGATCTCGGACCCGTTATCCTGACCGGTCGTTTCGTCCGCCTCGAACCGCTGTCGATCGAGCACGTCGGGGCGCTTGCGGAAATCGGTATCGACGAGTCGATCTGGCGATGGAACCCGGCCGGGGCGGTGCGCAGCGCGGACGACATGAGACAGTACGTGGATCACGCCCTGCAGCAGCGTGCCGACGGTCTGGCATTGCCGTTTGCGACGATCCATCTCGGTGACCGGCGCCCGGTCGGCAGTACCCGGTTTGCGGCCTTCGATCGGGAGCACCGCCGTGTCGAGATCGGGTATACGTGGATCGCGCCGCCGTGGCAGCGCAGTGTCGTGAACACCGAGGCGAAGTATCTGATGTTGCAGTATGCGTTCGAGACCTGGGGCTGCATCCGGGTCGAGTTCAAGACCGATTCGCTGAACGAGAAATCCCGCGCCGCGCTGGCGCGTATCGGCGCGGTCGAGGAAGGAACGTTGCGCAACCACATGCGAACTCACGGCGGGCGGATTCGACACTCGGTCTACTTCAGCATTACCGACGACGAGTGGCCGAGCGTGAAAACCGCATTGGCGGCGAAAATCGCCGGTACCTCCGCAACCGCGCCTCCGCCACCCGCGAGCCGGCGATCGGGGCCCCGCGTTCCCCCCTTGCCCTGAACTACGAAGCGGCTCAGATCCTAAATCTTCTTCGAGATGTAAGCGGCGGGTCGTTACCCGGTCGGAATCGGAATCGGAATCGGGATCGCTATCGACATCGGAATCGAATTTCGCCGCGGATCGAAATCGATTCCGATACCGACCCCGACTCCGATCGGTCGCGACCAGGTACCGGGCGGAGGCGGGGGTGGATTCACGAGATCGGCCGCAGGCCGTTGCGTGCGCGTGAATCGTGAGGGCTGAACTACGGTATGGATTGGGTGGCGGACGGCGGCTGACGGCTGCCAGTTGCCGGTGCAGTCGCCGAACCGCACCGCGGTGAAGTCCTGACCGGCCGCCGCTCCGACCAGAGGGCGGTACGCGATTGCGCCCGCCTGGCAGGCACCGCCGCTCGGAACCGGGTAGACGATCTGCTGGTTGGCGGCGGCCGCCGGCGCCGGCACGAAGACCGCATCGGAGCCGCACGCCACGGCCACCGGCAGCCGCTCAATCAGCCCGACGCGGAACTGCAAGATCCGCGCGGCGTCCAACGCGCTGAGCGTGCCGTCGCCGGTGACGTCGCAGGCCAGACGCTGCATGGCATCGAACGCCCGCAGGCCGACAACGGCCTGCAAAACATACGCGGCGTCGAGCGCACTCACCGCGCCATCGTCGGCCGCCGCTTGCAGTTCCGGCTGCACCTGCCAGTCCGTCGAGGTCAACGCGACGAAGGAGAACGCTCCGTCGGCGCCGGTTTGTGCCGCCGCCGTGACCGCACCCGCGAGCCGCAGCGTGGTTGCGGGCACCGGCAGGCCGTTGCCGTAGTACGTGACGCGCCCGCCGATGCTGCCCGTGGACACCGTCGGCGTGGGCGTCGGGGTCGGTGTCGGCGTGCGTGTCACGGTGGCGGTGGGCGTCTCCGATCCGGCCCACAGGTCGATGACGTACGCATCGCCGAGCCCGAGACCGTCGCCGTCCCCGTAGCAGCCCGCTTCCGTGCCCCAGTCGGACGCGAAAACCACGTAGCGGCCGGTGCGCGAGATGCTCGCCCGCGGCTGCACCCAGTAGCCGCAACTGCTGGAACGGTGGTGCGCCAGTCGCAGTACGCTGCCGCCGGTGTACTGGAGAAACAGCTCGCCTTCGAAAGCGCTCCAGCCGTTACCGGTGTCGAAACCGGCGGTCACCAGGCACACGCCGTACGGACCGCGACACGAGATGTGCTCGGCGTTGCCCCAGTCGAGGATCTGTACGTAGGCGGGCGGACTGGCGGTCGCCGTGCCCGGCAGGGCGCGGACGCCGATCGAGAGGCTGCCGCTCCAATGGTACAGCTCGAAGGTCATGAAGATCTCCGTGTCGCCGTCGAGCTCGACGCCGAGATCGCCGTGCTGGTGCCCGTCGTAGACGCGGCCCACGAAGGCCCCGGTCCGGATATCGAACGTCTCGAGACCGCTGCAGCGGGTGGTGCCGTCGCGTGGCCACTGCACGGCAATGTACCGGCCGAGCGGCGAGGCGGAGAGCCAGTCCGGCTCGAGTTCCCCCCAGGTCGGATCCGGGCTGCACGGCCCGGCGTAGAGCGCCGGGACGGACAGCTCCGCCCCGAGGGTCAGGTCCTGCAGATCGAGCGCCACGATCGCCTCGCTGCCGTCGTTGCGAACGAGCAAGGCCGCCAGCCAGCGCCCGTCGCGGGACAACTCGTCGAACGACTGGTTGACGCGCACGCGCGAGTAAATCGAGGGGAACGTGAACAGGGTGGTCGTCTGCCGCGTCGCGACGTCGGTGCGCTGCACGCGCACCGTCGTGTCGGCGTTGCTGTCGAAGTGGACGAGCGCATGCGGGCTGGTCGCGAGCCAGCGCGGGGCGTTCCACTCCGACGTGTCGAGGCCGTCGACCGCGCTGAAGTCCGCAACGCGGCGCACCACGTAGCCCGTGCTGCCCGTCAGGAGCAGATAGGTATCGTCCGTAGAGAACGCCTGTAACTGGGAATACGTCTGGGTTTCGAAGCCGCCGCCGCTGCTGGCGGCGGAAACCCGCCGCAGCGTCGTGCCGAACACCGGATCGACGAACGCGATTCCCGGTGGCTGGACGGCCAGCGGAGCCGGTGTCACCACGACGACCGGGTCGGGCAAACCCGCGGCCCCCGCCGCCGTCACGCCCATTACGGCCGACAGCGCCACTAAAGTGACCCTCGCGGCCCACCCGCCGCCGGGCAATTTCGCGCGTGGCATGCGCTTTCCCTCGTTCACGTATCTCAGGTCAGCAACCCGGATGCCACCCGGAACCCGAGCAGACCTCCTAATCGATGCTCGACCTGCCCATGAAAAATGACGCCCGCGTCAGGGAATAATTGACGTAGGTGTCATTTTCCTTTAGCCAGTTCGGGTTTGTATCGAGTTCAGTTTTCCGGAGGCAGCACGATGGGTTTGACCGACATCGAGATCGGCTTGAGCGAGGTAGAGATTTCGATCCGCGATACGGTGCACAAGTTTGCCGAAGAGGTGATGCGTCCGGCCGGGCGCGCGCTGGATCGGCTGAGCAGTCCCGCCGAGGTGATTGCGCGCGGTTCGATCCTCTGGAACGTCTTCGAGAAGTACCGCGCACTCAATCTGCGCGAAATCGACGAGGACCCGGACATGATCGGTACGCCGATGCTCGCGCGTATCCATGCCATGATCGGCGAGGAGCTCGGGTGGGGCGATGCGGGGCTGGCGATCAGTCTGGGCGTGTCGGGTTTCCCGGGGATGTTTGCGCGCATGCTGGCGCGCGAGGATCTGATCGAGCGTTTCGCCAATCCGAAGCGTCCGGAGATCGGTTGCTGGGCGATCACCGAGCCGAACCACGGCAGCGACGTACTGGCCTTCAATCAGCCGTTTTTCGAGAGTCCGTCGGCGCGGGCCGACTGCATTGCCACCCGCGACGGCGACCATTACGTGATCCGGGGCCAGAAGGCGGCATGGGTGTCGAACGGCTCGATCGCCACGGTGGCGACCTTGTTCTGCACGCTCGATCCGACGCACGGGCTGCGCGACGGCGGGGTTGCGCTGGTGCCGCTCGACCTGCCGGGAGTATCGCGTGGGGCGCCGCTGGACAAACTCGGTCAGCGCGCGCTCAATCAGGGCGAGATCTTCTTCGACGACGTGCGCCTGCCGGCCGAGTACATGGTGGTCGGTTCCGACGGCTACCAGTTCGTCGTCGAGCGTGTGCTGACGATGGCGAACGCGGCGATGGGGACGACTTTCGTCGGTCTGGCGCAGGCGGCGCTCGAGCATGCGCTCGAGTATGCGCGCGGGCGTGTGCAGGGCGGGGTGCCGATCTCGCGGCACCAGGCGGTCAAGATGAAGCTCTTCAAGATGTTCCAGGCGACCGAGGCGGCGCGGGCGCTGGCCCGCCGTGTAGCGCTCTACAACGGGACGCGGATGGACGGACTTCTCGAGTACTCGATCGCGTCGAAGACGTTCTGCACGCAGACGGCGTTCGACGTTGCCCACACCGCCGTGCAGATCTTCGGTGGCAACGGCCTGAGCCGCGAGTACCCGGTGGAGAAGCTGCTGCGCGACGCGCGGGCGTCGCTGATCGAAGACGGGTGCAACGACGTCCTCGGCCTGGTGGCCGCCGACAAGCTATGTTGAGGCATCCTTCGAGACGCCGCCGGAAGACGGCGGCTCCTCAGGACAGGCCCTTCGAGACGCCGCGATATGAGGAAACTGAACTACTATCGCCGAATTTCCGCGCGACGCGCGACGATTTCGTCCGTCATGCCGGCGGAAGAGACTGTCGATGAACTCCCGTTCACCCTTCGACGAGCTCAGGGTGAGCGGGGGAAACCCGATGAAATCAATTTCACCAGCGCTCACCCTTCGACGAGCCTGGCGCGGGCTGGCGCCCGCAACCCAAAGCGAACAACCAGCCCGTTCGCCCCGAGTAGGAGCCCTTCTCCCGGGCTCCGTATCGAGGGGCGCGCCCCTGCCGAGCCTGTCCCTCGATACGCGCCAGAAGAAGGCGCTACTCGGGACGAACGGGAAGGCACTGCCGCTCCATGGCCTGAAGATTTCTTCGCGCCGTGCGCAGACTTCCGGCGATAGTAGTTCAGGGTGAGCGGGGGAAACCCGATGAAATCAATTCCACCACCGCTCAGGCTGAGCTTGTCGAAGCCGGGTTTGGCCGTTTATCGACAGACTCGGAAGCCGCCATCCAGATGCAAAGAAACGAGGAATTGGGACGGGATTCCGGCTTTCGCCGGAATGACAGAATACGTCACGGTAATTGCGGCGGGCAGTACTGAGCAAACCGATTCGAGGATAATGGGCACGGCGTATTGCCCCCGACGTCGCGTCGGGGGTGCGGCGCCGTCACTAGCGCAAGGAGGTCAAGATCATGCGTCAGAACGCCATCGTCGCCGGGGTCGGCATGACCCGCTTCGGCAAGTTTCTGGAAACCGGCCTCAAGGCCATCGGTGCGGAGGCGGTGCAGGCCGCCGTCGCCGACGCCGGTATCGCACTGGGCGACATCGAGGCGGCGTACGTCGGTAACGCCGCGGCCGGGCTGGTCACCGGACAGGAGTGCATCCGCGGTCAGGTGATCCTGCGCTCGGTCGGTCTGGGCCGCATCCCGGTGGTCAATGTCGAGAACGCCTGCGCCAGCGGCTCGACGGCGTTCCACCAGGCGGCCGCCATGGTAACTGCCGGTGCCTACGACGTCGTGCTCGTTCTCGGCGTCGAGAAGCTTTACAGCGAAGACCGCAAGAAGAGCTTCAGCGCCTTCTCGGGCGCGGTCGACGTCGAGTTCATGCAGGCGATCATGGCGAGCCTGCAGGCGAGTGCCGCCAAAGACGGCGCCAGCACAGGAGCTTCCGGCGCCGGCGAGAAGCGGTCGATGTTCATGGACATCTACGCCGCGGTGGCGCGCATGCACATGGAACGTTACGGCACCACGGTCGAGCAGTTCGCGATGGTGTCCGCGAAAAACTCTTTCCACGGCCATCTCAATCCGCGGGCGCAGTTCCGCGAGGAACTGACCGTGGAGCAGGTGCTGGCGGCGCCGATGATTGCCGAGCCGCTGACCCGGCCGATGTGCTCGCCGATCGGCGACGGGGCGGCGGCGGTTGTCCTCGTCAGTGAAGCCAGGGCCAGGGCGCTCGGGATCGCGAAGCCGGTACGCGTGGTGTCGACCGTGCTGCGTTCGGGCTGGGACCACGACCCGAGCGAGGACGGCGCCGGTGAGGTGTGCGCGCGCGAGGCCTACGAGGATGCCGGCGTCGGACCGGGCGATCTGAGCCTCGTCGAGCTGCACGACGCTTCGGCGCCGGGCGAGGTCCTCGCTTACGAGTATCTCGGTCTGTGCCCGAAAGGCGCGGGCGGCCGGCTCGTCGCCGACGGGGTGACCCGGCTCGGCGGCCGGCAGCCGGTGAACACCTCGGGCGGGTTGCTGCGCAAGGGGCATCCGGTGGGGGCGACCGGCGCGGCGCAGATCGTCGAGCTTACCGAGCAGTTGCAGGGACGCGCTGGCGCCCGGCAGGTGTCCGGGGCGCGCATCGGCTTGGCGCAAAACGGCGGCGGCAACATCGGCATCGACGTCGCGGCGATGTGCGTCTCAATCCTCAAGATCTGAGCGGCGGCGGCGGCGAGGAACGCAGCGATGAATCTCCCGATGATCCTGGCCGGCATCGTCCGCGAAAAGGCGCAGACGATGCCGGATCATCCCGTGCTCACATTCGAGCACCTCAGCCTCGACAACGAGGCGACGCCCGACGAGGTGCGTACGTATGCGCAGCTATCCGCCAACGCCGATCGCATCGCCGCGGCGCTGGTCGGTTACGGCATGGCGCCGGGCGACCGTTTCGGCCTGATGATGCGGAACCACCCGGAATACGTCGAGACGATGATTGCCGCGTCGATCGCCGCCGCGGTGATGGTGCCACTCGACCCGCGCATGCGCGGCGAGAAGCTCGCGTACATGCTCGCCAACTCCGGCTCCCGGGGCATTGTGTGCGCGGACTACTGTCTGCCCGAGGTGCTGGCGATCCGCGATCGCTGCCCGCAGCTATCCTGGGTGCTGGCGCTCGAAACCGGCGAGGGCGCAGACGTCGGCGTGGTCGAGCGCACGCCCCGTGTCGACGCGATGCGGGCGGTGCTGGCGCGGCCGGCCGCACCGATGGATCTCAGGCTGGTCACCGGCGCGGAGCCGTTGCAGATCATCTACACGTCGGGGACCACCGGCGATCCGAAAGGCGTGGTGTTTCCGAACGACCGCTTCGGGGCGATGGCGATGCTCGGCATGATCGCCGGCTACAACCAGACCGATCGCCCGTACACGGGGCTGTCGCTGACGCACGGGAACGCTCAGGCGGTGACTCTGGCGCCGAGCCTGCTCATGGGGCTGCGCGCGGTGTTCAGCCGGAAGTTCACCAAGTCGCGCCTGTGGGACGTGTGTCGCCGGCACGGGTGCACGGTGTTTTCGCTGCTCGGGGGGATGGCCACGGCGATTTACAGCGAGCCGCCGCGGCCCGACGATGCCGACAATCCGGTGCGCTTCGTGACCAGTGCCGGCATGCCGGCGGGAATCTGGGCCGCGTTCGAGAAGCGCTTCAATATCCAGATCTTCGAATGGTACGCGGCGGTCGAGGGTGGCCTCGCCTTCAAGCCGATCGGTGAGGGGCCGGTCGGTTCGTTCGGTAAGCCGCCCCCCGGCATGGACATGAAGATCCTCGACGACAACGACGTCGAGTGTCCGCCGGGCGCGCTCGGCGAGATCTGCTCGCGGCCGGCGGGCGCCAGCGCCAGTGTGGAGTACTACGGCAACAAGGAAGCCTCGGAGGCGAAGACGCGCGGCGGCTGGCTGCGCAGCGGCGACATCGGGCATACCGACGCTGACGGCTGGTTCTACTTCGACTTCCGCAAAGGCGGCGGCATCCGCCACAACGGCGACTTCGTGAATGCCGGTTTCGTCGAGAAGGCGGTGGCGGAGCATGCGTCGGTGACCGACGTCTTCGTTTACGGGGTCAAGGCGGCGTCCGGGGCGCCGGGAGAAAAAGACGTCGTCGCCGCGATCGTCCCGGTGGACGCGCGGCGCTTCGATCCGGCAGCCGTGTTCGCCCATTGTCGCCGCACGTTGGAACCCAACTTCGTGCCTTCGTATCTGCAGGTGGTGCCGGAGATTCCCAAGACGGCGTCGGAGAAGCCGCAGGAGCGCTTCCTCCTGGATGCGTTTGCCCCCGACGCCGCCGGGGTGTTTACGGAGAAGCGGTCTGGATGAACGTACCCGTCGGGCGAAATCCGGACATGTCCGGCGCGCCGGGCCGGGCGGCGGACGGATCGCCGACCGCCGAGCTCGGCAAGCGCGAGCGGAACGCGCGGCGCAATCGAGCCGCGATTCTGGACGCCGCCCGCGCGGTCTTCGCGGAGATCGGCTACGGCGCGGCCACCGTGCGCGACATCGTGCGGCGCACCGATCTGGCGGCGGGGACCTTTTACAACTACTTCCCCGACAAGGAGTCGGTGCTGCGCGAGATCTTCGCGGACTTCACGCGGCGGCTGCGGGCGCACGTGCACGAGACCCGCATGGGCGCGCGCAATCTCGAAGACCTCCTGCGCTCGTCGTTCCTCAGTTGCTTCCGCCTTTACGCGGAAGAGGCCGATCTGGTGGCGACGATTACCCGCAACGCGGCGGAGCTGCAGTTACGCACGTCGGCGCCGCTGCTCGAACCGGCCATTGCGGAACTGATCGAAGATCTGCGTGCCAAGGAGCGCGAGGGCATCGTTCCGCACCTCGACAACGAGCGCATCGCCCGGGTGGCCGTTGCCATGGCGGTCGAGCTCGGCCTGGACATGCTCTCGCGGGAGCCGGTAGACATCCACGGCACGGCGGAGTTTGCGACGCTGTTCATGCTCGGCGGCATCGAGCGGATAAAGGCCGGTTCCCGGTCGGCGCCGGCGTGAGCGGCGATGGCCCGCGCATGCGGATTACCATCCTGTGCGGCGGTCTCGGGGGTGCGCGGCTCGCGCTGGCGTTGCGGGCGGCCGGCCGCGACGGCGAGGCGACGTTCGTCACCAACGTCGGCGACGATTGGGAGGTCAACGGGCTGCTGGTGTGTCCGGATACCGACGCGGTGCTGTATGCGCTGGCGGGGATCTTCGACGAGGAGCGCGGTTGGGGGATACGCGGCGATCGGTTCGATGAGCCGCCGCTCGGCGGGTTGACCTGGTTTCATGTCGGAGCACGCGATCGCGTTCAGCATCGGCGGCGGACGGAATTGTTGCGAGCCGGCGCATCGCTCACGCAGGTAACGGCGACCCTTGCGGGCGAGCTTGGCGTGCGGGCGTGCGTCCTGCCCGCGACCGACGCGCCCGTTCGCACGCGCATACGGACCCCGGCGGGGGTGCTCGCATGGCAGGAGTGGCTGGTGCGCGAGGAGGCGCGTCCGCCGGTCGAGGCAGTGACTTTCGCAGGTATCGAGGTGGCGCAGCCGACGGACGCCGTCCTGAGGGCGATCCACGAGGCCGATCTGGCGGTGTTGGCGGCCTCGAGTCCGGTGGCGTCGCTGGCACCGATTCTGGGGCTTGCTGGGGTTACGGAGGCGATCCGTGCCCGCCGTTTGCCGACGGTGGCGATCAGTCCTGTGGTGCGCCGGCTGCCGGCGGTGGCGGCGCGCGATCGGCGCCGCGCGGCGGCCCGGGCGGCGCTGCTGGCGTCGCGGGGGATGGCGCACGATCCGGTCGGCATCGCCGCCCTCTATGCCGATCTGGCCGACGCCTACGTGCTCGACGACGCCGACGCCGCGGACGCTGCCGCGGTAAGGGACCTCGGATTACGGGTGGTAGTTGCGCCGACCCTGGATCCATCCGCGGGCCCGCGTCTGTTGGCCGCCCTCGCCCGCGAATTGACGTAACGCATCAATATACCCCGCCCGCCATCGGTAGAAGGCCTGGCCCGCGCACATTGCCGAATTGGTGGAACGCGCGCTCCGCGCGCGTTGAGTCAGTCGATGTACCCCACGCCCCGCGCGCGTTCGCCATCGAAAACGCGGCCACGGCACGGCCACAGCACCCCGCCACGGACTCGGGTCCCTCTCCCAGCGGGAGAGGTCAGGTGAGGGAATGAGATCGAACGAGGCATGAGCGCCACGACAGCACCCCGCAACGGAGTCAGGTCCCTCGCC
>JAKLJW010000044.1 GCA_023150935.1 Candidatus Binatia bacterium
GATTCGAGTCCCTCGATCCCGATAGCGATTCCGACCCCGACCCCGCGGAGGGGACCGCGTGTTCATCGCCTCAAGACGACCACCGGGTTATGGGCGCTACCGAGAAAGTCCGACTGGCTCCTGGCCCACCGCTTCGACGGTGCCGGCCACTTCGCCCCCGCCGACCGTCACCAGCGCGGTCGCGGTCGCTTCCGCAGCCGTCGACGGCCACAGCCCCGGGAATAGTAAGAAGCAAACTCGGACCCGATCTGCGCCGAACTCGGCCCCGGCATAGCAATATGCCTGCGGCGGAAACGGCGCGCGCAGGGCAACCGTATCGATACGTTCCTGTTCGGCCTCCATCGCCCGCTGCCCATCCTCCCAGCGTTGCCGCTGTTCGGCATCGTCCCGGACACTCGCCGGCGGCCACCCGTCGAGTCGTACGCGCCGCAGCTCTTGCAAACAGAACGTGTAACCCGCTGGCGCAGCCGCCGGTTCGGGCAGGGGCTCGACCGCCGCCGGCGCGCGATCGGGAACCGGCGGCGTCTCAACCGGCGTCTGCGCCAGCGGCGGGGCACTCGCCACCTCCGGCGGAACCGAGATCTCTGCGGCCGCGCGTAACACCGTGGGAACGGCGGTCTCGGGGATCGACGGCGCGGACGTCATGACAGGAGCCGGCGGCAGTTCAATTGCCGCCGCCAACTGTACCGCCGCCGCCTCGGCCGTCGCGGCGGCCGCCCGCCGCAGGCGCCGGGCATCTACCCACGCCATCAACGCCGGCACCGCGCAGAACACTACAAAGGCCGCCGCCACGACCGTCCACTCCAGCGGCAGGATGTTCGGCATCACCGCATAACCCTCCCTGCGGCCGTCACGCGGCCGAGCAGTCGCCTCGTCTTGCCGTTCTCATCCGGCCGGGTCTGCCTTTTCGTACCGAAGCTCGCCCCCGTCGTTGGGCTGGTGCCGTCGCGCACCGCATCCCTACCGTACCCGCGGGCGGATCAGCGTCCCGGTCACGGTGAGCGGAGCGTCCGGCTTGGACCCCGGCGGCCGGGGAATCAACGAGATCAGGGTCTTCACGGCCTCGGGCGTGGTCGCCGTTGGCAGAATGGTCGCCCGCAGGTTGAGCGCGCTGTCCTGAATCGGCTGCCGCAGCACCACCTGTCCGGAGCCCTGCACATTGGCGTCGCCGTTCGCCACCAATTCGGTCACCTCCAAACGGCCGCCGCGCAGGGCGAACTTCAACCGCACCTGCTTCAGCGCGAGGTCGGGGACGGTGAAGCCTTCCACCTTGACGCCGCTGAGCGCCGCACCGTCGATCACGATGTCGCCGCCGGCCTGCACCGCTTCGATCGAGTTGCCGCGACTTTCGAAGTCGACGTGGCCCGACAGCCGGCCCGCCACCTGCCCTTCCTGGAGCAGCGCCGTGATGGTGCGGTAACGCCCGATCTCCACCGCCTGCCAGCTCAGGTCGCCGGCAAGTGTGCCCGCGGTATAGTCGATGGTGCCCTCGGCGCGCCCCCCGTAGAGGTCCGCCTGCAGGCTGGCCGCGTACGGATTGCCGCGGAGAAGCGCGCGCAGAGACGGACGCACCCAGAAACGGCTGACTTCGAGCAGGGGTGCGCTGGCGCCGTCGGGACCGTCGATGCGAATGCCGTCGAGCTCGTAACCTCGGTGCCAGGCAAAGCGCGCGCCCGTGAACTGGATTCCGTCGCCGCCCCCGCCGACAACGTCGAGCGCGCGGCGCATGATCATATCGTGCGGGAAGGTCATGAGCAGGAACACTACGAACAGCACCGCCGTGTACGCGACGTACAGCCACACGGTACGGTTGCCGAGAGCCCCGAGCCACTCGAACGAGAGCTGAGGCATGGGCAGCGACAGTCGCGGCAGGCGCATCACGATCCCGTCGCCGGGGCGGCACCGAGCAACGACACCGTCGCCGTCAGGTCGAAGTTCCGCACGTCGTTAAGCCGCTTCTTGAGTTGCAGGCGACTGAAGCGCAGCGGGTGGTCGCCCTTCTCGATGCGGTACAGCAGGTCGACGATATGTGGCAGGCTCAATTGCGTAAGCTTGATCTCGACCTGCTGCTCCTGATAGTCGCCGCGCGCCTTGGTGGAAGGATTCATCGACTGAATATGCTCCCGCGTCACCACCTGGGAAATCGCCGTCTGCAGATGCGCGAGCATGTTGAATTCCGGGTCCTCCTCGGAGATCGCGACCTTGTTAGCGTCGAGCTCGCGCAACAGCCGCAGGTACGTGTCGCGCTGGCGCTGCACTTCGACGAGGTCTTTTTCGCGCAGAACGATGCGCCGCTCCAGCAGCTCGTACCCGCTCTGCAGCGGTTCCCACACGAAGCTGTAAAGAGATATGACCGCGACGCTGACGGCGGCCACCGCGAGCAGCAACCGCTCGCGCGGCGCCAGGCGGTTCATGTAGCCGGCGATATACGTACGCGGGTCGTAGGTCATTGCTGCCGCGGCGGTGCCGGGGCGGCCGCCGCGTCCTCCTTGTTCCCCAGGTTCAGCACGATACGGAAGTCCACCGAACCGTCGGCTGTCTGCTTGATATCCTTGACCTGGACGTCGGAAAAGGCCCTGGTGCCGACGAGCTTCTGTTTGATCTGATCCGCGGTCTCGAACGAGTCGGTGCGGGCTTTCAGGCGCACGCCGTCGACGTCCATGACGTATTCGTCGACGTCGATCCGCAAGGTCTCGGGAATCGCCGCCGCCATCGTGCGCAGAACGTCGATGGCGGTTGCCCCCGAAGGTGCAATGCCGCTCAGCACTTGCAGCTTCTTCTGCGCCGCGTCGATCTCGGCCTGTAGCTGCGCCCGCTCGTCGCGCCCGAGCTTGACGTCGGGCAGCGTCTGCTGAACCACCAACCGAATCTGCGTCTGAATCGAGGCCAGGCGACGTTCCATCTCCTGGTGCGACATGAAGAGACTGAGCAGCAGCAGCGTGACGGCAATCATGCCGAGCGACGCCGTGCGCCAGAGGGCCTGGCGCAGCTCGTCTTCGCCGCGGTGGTAGGCGAACTCGCCCTGGCGGAAGTTAAGGCCCAGACGTTCGCCCTGCTCGACCTCGCGCAATGCAAGACCGAGCGGAGTTACGAAACGGGGCACCGCGCTGCGCTGGGCGTCCGCTACCTTCCGCAGCGGGACGGCGTCGAGGCGGCGCACGTCGAGGTCGAGTCCAGCCAGACCACGCATCAGGGCCTCGAATTCCGAGCCCTCGCCCGCAACCAGGCACGGCAGGCCGTCGTCGAACGGCGCCTCGTTCAGCGCCAGCAGAGTCCAGCGAACTTCACCCACCAGGGCGGCAACCTGGTCCTCGGTGCCCGCGGCGTGGCCGTTGCCCGCCGCCGCCGCAGGCGGCCCGGCGACCAGGGTACGCACACCGACCAGCCGGCGATTTCGGAAGAGCGCCACGAGCAGTCGGCGCATACTGCCGCCGACGTAGACGTAGGTCCCGGGGAGCTCCTCGCCGACCAGCGACAGGACGTTGAGGGTAGCCAGAGGCGCGACGTCCACGACCTTCGGGTCGAGGCCCGCCGCCGCCAGCATCCCGAGGTGTTCATCGAGATCCTTGCGCTGCACAAGGGCCGCCAGCACGGTCGACCCGGCCTTGTCGCGCTGCAGCACCTGGTAATCGACGACGATCTCGTCGAGGCCGAACGGCACCTGGGTTTCAAGCTCGAAGGGCACGGTCTGATCGAGCCGCTTGCGATCCCGGAAGGGCAGGAACATGGTGCGCACCGAGACCAGATCTCCCGGCAGCGTCGACAGCACCGTGGCGCCTTCGAGGGAGTTTGCCGCGACCAGGCGGCGGAGGTGCTCGGCGAGACCGTCGCCTTCGCCGCCGACGGCCTCTTCGAAGAAACCGGCGACGCGGAAGTCGCGGAACGTCGTTTCGACGACCGCGGCCTTGAGCGTCTGCGAGTCGACCTCGAGAGCGAGGATGCGTTGCGGCATGCCGACCTACCACCGTGTCCCGGACGCGTTGGGATCCAGTGCGCTGTCGTCCGCCAGCGCCCCGTCGCTGCGCTCGGTAAACAACGCGGCTCCCCCTTCCTTTTGCCAATCTAGCTGCCTCAAAGTCCAGCGTGGCGCCGCACCTGCTCCCGTGGCCCCGGTCGAACCGCCGGGAACGCCCGGGCGTCCGGCCGCCAGCGAGCGCTGCACCAGCATCGACGCGGAGCGTCGCACCCCGCCACGACCGGTAACCGGGCTGGCATTGACGATCGCGCTCGCCCTGATGAGGAAGAACGAACTCGTGCCGTTGAGCAGCCGCGACGGATTGATCGTCACCGTTTGCCCTTGCTGACCCGACTGACCGGACTGCCCGCTGCCGGCGATCTGCCGCACCTGCTGATCGGTCAGGCCGGCTTCCTCCCGGCGGGTCATCAAGTCGTTGCGCCGATCGGGGTCCTCGACGATGACATTGAGCAGGCCGACCGGGGCGGTGTTGGCATTCACGAACTTCGCGCTCCCACGCGGGCCCATGGTCGGCAGTGCCGTTACCACCTTCCGCAACTGCTCGAGCCGGCGGGCCGGAATACCCAGAGTCGCCCCGAAATCGTCCAGCGAGGGGAAATCGACGAAGATCTGCAGGGGGTCGACCGTGGGGGTTGCGTTGGCCGCCTGCGTCGGCGCCGGCGTGGGGGTTCTACCCGACGGCGGGGTCTGCCCCGCCGCACCGGCCGGCTGAACGCTGCCGTACTGCTCGCAGGCTCGCACCCAGTAATCGTAGATCGCATCGCCAAGCTGAGCGTCGAGGGCGTCGAGCACCTCCAGCCACATGACGTATTCGCGACCCGGCGGCCGCGCGGCAATGTCCCGACATTCCGTGCGCCAGTTCGGTCGGGTGAGGTTGATGTTCAACTTGCCGGACTCGTCCACGATCCTGACCTTCAACTGCATGTTTGGCGGCAGGATGAACTGGCTGTTGATCAGATCCTCGTCGCCCCAGTCCTCGACATAGCGCGAATCGAAGGTCGATTCCTCGTCCTGCAACAGCACGGCCTCGCCGAGGTTGATACCCGAGCGGGCCAACAGCGTGGCCTGGAGGCTATTGAGCGCGTTGCGTCCCATGTGAGCGTCGACGTGGACCGAAAATGCGAACTCTAGCACCGTAATGGCGAGGATCGCCACGACCAGGAGAGTGATCACCAGGGCGATACCCCGGTCGTTGCGCAGCGGAGTCATGGTCCGGGGGTGGGCTGGAGATTGGCCAGCGGCAGGTCCACGATCGTACCGAAGTCGTGCACGCCGCCCTCTTCGTCGGCCAGGAACAGCACCAGTTCCACGGCGGCCGGCAACGTCGGCGGCGGATCGCCGGGGCGGACGTCGCGTTCCGTATCCCACGAGTCGGTCCACGACCCGGTCTCCGGATCCAGATAACGCACCCGCAGACCCGCCACGCGGTCGAGCAGATGGGCCGCGATCACCGGGGGCGGCGTCGGCACCTCGGACGCGGCGTCGTCGGTCGGGTCCGCGGCCACGAGGTCCGCGTTAGCCATTTCCTCCTGCCGGCGCAGCGCAAACAGGTTCGGCGTAGCGGGCATCGGATCGAGGGAATAGGACACCAGCGCGCGTCCGCCACGGCTCTGGTTGGCGGAGTGCTGGCGACGAACGACGGTCACGAACTGAAACGCGTCGGCGGGAACGCGCCCTTCGCCGGGCACGCCGTAGAACCACACGGCCTCGCGCGCCGGCGGCAAGGCCGCTTCGACCTCGTCGGCCATCTTCAGGATGGCTTCCCGCCCGGCAGCATACAGGTCGGCCCGGGCCTCCGAGCGGTTCTTGGCCTGCAATGTCCGCGCAACCACGCCATAGACGGTCGTCAGAATGATCGCCAGAATCGCCGTGGCGACCAGGACCTCGATCAGGGTGAATCCGCGCCGCGACACTTCACACCATCGGAGCGCGAACGAAGTAAACGAGCTGGCAGGCATTCGGCGTGCGCTCGTCCCAGATCACGCGCACGATGACCTCGCGCAGTTCGTCGAGCCCCGTGGTCAGCACTTCGCGCTCCCAGCGGTAACCGGGATAGCCCTCGAAAACACCCTGCGAATCGCCAAGACCGTCGAAGCCCCTGGTATCCACCTCCACCTGAATCTGGCTGATGAGTTCACGGGCGAGCAGCGTGGCGCGAGTGAGATTCTGGCCGCGGGCGATCATCTTGACGTTGCGCGCCTGCAGGCCGAGCAAGCCCACCAGGGCGAAGGCGATCACCGCAAGCGCCACCATGACTTCGAGCAGCGTGAACCCGCCGGCAGACGACCGGCGCGGTCCATGGCCCGGCTCAGCCGGCATACTCGACGTCCTGGTATCCCCGGTCGGCAACGAGTCGTCCGTTCATCGGGTTCAGCCACAGGGTGTACGCCTCGCGGCCGTTGCCGAGGTGGATTACCGTTGGGTCGACCGAGCCGTCCGGATAGAAAACGGTGTACACCTGCCCCTCGGCGACCTTGCCCACCAGGGTGGGCAGTACGACATCGGCAATACCGACTGGCGCCACGAGCTGGGTGCCGCGCGCCAACGATCCCATATCCCTGGCAAAGTCCATGAGATCGCCACCTTCCTGGGGCATCGCCCAATAGCGCTGCTGATCGAGGTCGTAGTTGAGGCGATACGCCGAGCCGTTGAGCACCGCCTCGCTGCGCAACAACCGGAACACGAGCATCAGGCGCCGCGCCTGCGCATCGAGTTCGGCCCGTCCCGGGTCGCGGAGTCGGGGCAGGAGCAGGGTGAGCATCACGCCGAGGATGAGGACGACCAGCGAGATCTCGAGGAGCGTGAATCCCGCCTCGCCCCGCCCGCGCTGCCGCCGCCAAAGGCGTTTAGCCCTTGTTGTCGATATCGGCATTCTTGCCTTCGCCGCCCTCCTGGCCGTCGGCGCCGTACGACTTGATGACGAAATCGGACCCGTCGCTGAAGTACGCATACGGGTTGCCCCACGGATCGAGAGGCACCTTGTCGAGGTAGCCGTCGGGGCTGAAGTTGCGCGCATTGGCCGGTTTGGTCACCAGGCCGTTGAGCCCGTCGCCGCTCGACGGGTAGAAGCCGTTGTCCAGTTTGAACAGGTGCAACGCCTCCTCCATGCCCTTGATGTCGGCCGCCGCCTTGGTGCGCCGCGCCTCGTCGGTGCGCCCGATGATCTTCGGCGCCACCAGCGTAACGAGCAGGCCCAGAATAAAGACGACGACCATGATCTCGATGAGCGTGAAACCCCCGCTTCCTCGCAAACGCCACATGGGCAAACCCTCCAATTCATTCATCTTTTTCATAAGTAACAGGTGGCTCCCGGGGGTTCAACGAACGAGCTGGTTGAGCTCGAAAATCGGCAGCAAGATGGCCAGCACGATGAACAACACGACCGCCCCGCCGATGAGGATCATCATCGGCTCGAAGATGCTGGTAAAGGCGGCAATCGACGACGAAACCTCGTTGTCGTAGGCATCGGCGGCCTTGGCCAGCATCTGCTCCAGTTCGCCACTCTTCTCGCCGACCGCGATCATATGAATCAGCATGGCGGGAAAGAGGCCGCTCTTCTTCAGCGGCGGGGCGATGCTCTGCCCTTCGCGAATGCTGGCCCGCGCATCTTCGATGGCGGCGGCCAGCACCGTATTGCTGACGACGTTCTTGACGATATCGAGCGATTGCAGCAGCGCGATGCCGCTGCTCAGCAGGGTCGACAGGGTGCGAGAGAAGCGCGCCAGCGCGACCTTCTTGATCACCTTGCCGGCGTATGGGAGCCGCAGCACGTAGCGGTCGTAACGCAGGCGTCCGGCCGGGGTGCGGGTGCTCACCCGCACGGCGATCACGGCCATGACCAGGGTGCCCACGACCAGCCACCAGTAATCCTGCAGGAAGCCGCTGACGGCGAGCAGGATGGTCGTCATCACCGGCAGCGCCGCCTGATTCTCGCTGAAAATCTTGGTGACCTTGGGCACCACGTAAGACAGCAGGAAGAAGAGGATGCCGGTGCTCACCACCGCCATGAGCACGGGATAGGTCAGCGCCGAGCGCACCTTGTCGCGCAGCGCGGCGTAGCTCTCGGTGTAGTCGGCGAGCCGCAACAGGACGACGTCGAGAGCGCCGCTGGCTTCGCCGGCGCGCACCATGTTCACGTACAGGTCGGTGAAGATACGCGGGTGCGCCTTGAGCGCGTCGGCAAGCGACATGCCCTCGGTAACCTGCTCGCGCACCTGCGAGAGGATGCGCTTGGTGCGGGCGTTCTCGACCTGATCGATCAGCGCCGACAGGCAGTCGACCAGCGGCAGCCCGGCACCCACCAGCGTCGCGAGCTGGCGGGTCAGCAGGGCGAGGTCCTGCGGCGTGATGCGTTCGAAGAGCTGTCCGAGCGTGAATCCCGCCGCCGCCACGCCCTTCTGGGCCTCGCGCTCCTGTTCGACGACGTCAGTGGGAAAAATGCCGTCGCGACGCAGCTTGAACCGGGCGCCCTTCGGGTTGTCGGCATCGACGATACCCGACACGGCACGACCGGAGTTGTTGAGACCTTTGTAAGCGTAAACCGGCATACGATCGCGTCCCTATGGACGCCCGGAGGGGTCGCCGGATTCGATCCCCGGTCCACCGTCCCCCGCCAGATGCGTTCTCAGAACAGATCCTCCTGGGTCACCCGCAGGATCTCCTCGATCGTCGTGATCCCGGCCAGCACCTTCTCCGCGCCGTCTTCGCGCAGGGTGTTCATGCCTCGCGCCGTCGCGGCTCGACGGATGCTCGCCGCATCGGAGTTCTTCATCACCAGGCCGCGGATCTCGTCGTCGACCACCAGCAGCTCGTGAATGCCGCTGCGGCCGCGATAGCCGGTCTTCTTGCACTGCGGGCAACCGGGTCCCGGCCTGAATATCTCGCGCCCGGCGGCGCGTTGCGGTGTCAGGCCCACCTCTTCGAGCTCCTCGCGGGTCGGCCGGTAGGCCTCTCTGCAAGCCGAGCACACCCGCCGCACGAGGCGCTGGGCCATCACGGCAATCACCGACGACGAGACCAGAAACGGCTCGATGCCCATATCGAGCAACCGGGTCATGGCCCCGAAGGAGTCGTTGGTGTGCAAGGTCGAAAACACGAGGTGTCCGGTGAGCGCCGCCTGAATGGCAATCTCGGCGGTTTCGGTATCGCGGATCTCGCCGACCATGATGACGTCCGGGTCCTGGCGCAGAATCGAGCGCAAGCCGCTGGCGAAGGTCAGATCGATCTTCGGGTTCACCTGGATCTGACCTATACCGTGGAGCTGATACTCGATCGGGTCCTCGATGGTGATGATGTTCTTGTCGCTGGTGTTGATCTTCGCCAGGCAGGCGTACAGGGTCGTCGTCTTACCGCTGCCGGTCGGACCCGTGACCAGGACGATGCCGTGGCTCTGGCGGATGAGACGGGACACCGCCTCGTGTTTCGCACCCTGCAGGCCGAGTTCCTCGAGGTGCAAGACGGTCGAGGTCTTGTCCAGCAAACGCATCACCACACGTTCGCCGTATGCCGTCGGAACCACGGAAACGCGGATATCGACGTCCTTGCCGGCCAGGCGGATACGGATGCGGCCGTCCTGGGGCAGCCGTTTCTCGGCAATGTTGAGGCCGGCCATGATCTTGACGCGCGAGATGATGACGGGCTGAAAGCGTTTCGGCGGGGAGAGGATATCGTAGAGCACGCCGTCGATGCGGAATCGGACGGTCAGATCGCGCTCGAACGGCTCGATGTGAATATCGCTGGCGCGGTCCTTGACCGCCTGAAACAGCAGCGAGTTGACGAGACGGATGATCGGCGCCTCATCGTCGGATTCGAGCAAGTCGCGCGGCTCTTCGAGGTCGGTGGCCACCAGATCGAGCCGTTCCTGGTCGAGCCCGTCCATGAGTTCGTGGGCCGAACCCGAGGCCAGGTCGTAAATGCGGTTGATCGCGTCGGTGATCACAGGCGCCGGCGCGACAACGACGCGGATAGGCCGCCGCAACAGCAGGCGGACATCGTCGAGGGCACCGATGCTGGCCGGGTCGGCGGTGGCGACCACCACGGCGTCGTCGTCGGCGGTGGTGACCGGAAGGAGCAGATAACGTTTGGCGAAATTGATCGGCAGGTTGCGAATCAATTCGAGCGCGGGACCGTCGTCGGACAGCGGCAGGGTGTCGACGTAGGGCAGACCGAAGTGGGTGGCCAGGGCGCGCGCCCACGTCCCCGCATCCACCGCACCCATCTCCTGCAAGACGTCGCCAAGACCCTTGCCGTCGCGCAGACGCTCACGCGCCTTCTCCAGCGTTTCCGCTGAGATGGCGCCCTGCTCGACGAGAAAGGATTCGAGAGATGCGGCGGCGACGGCCATGCGGCCTCGACTTCAGTTCAGCGGCGCCCAGTTCGCCGCGTTGACGGCGTCCGGTTCGGTGGGCTCACGCCAGTGAAGGTATATGGGTGGATTGACGCTCACCTGCAATCCTTCGGGGTACGCCTGGAATGCGTCCTGTGGATTGGGGAACTCCTCGAGCACCTTCAATGTAGCAGTGTAGTCCGCGCTGGCAAAGCGATAGCTGCCGCCCTTCACGAACAAACGATCCAACGGCCCGCCCAGGGGCACGGCCAGTGGCAGCAGCCCATTGTCGGACCGCAAGCTACGCGGCGGCATGCCGGTTTCCCAGATAGTGGCGACGAGCACGTAGCGGTTGCCGGCCGTCGCGCCGCGGGGCGCGGCGGCGCCCGAGACCGGAGGCGGATAGGCACCGTCGGTCCGCACCGGCGGCGCGGCATACTCCTCGGGGGCCGGCGCCGCCGCTCCCGACGGTGGCGGCGCGTACGGGCGGCTCACCCGGGGTGCCGGCGCCGGCTCCGCCGGGGGTTCGATCGATGGCCGCAGCTCCCACGACGGCGCGTACAGCGGCGGCCACGGCGGCGGCCGCCAGCCACCCTCGTCGAGCGCGTCGAACACCTTGCGTTGCCGTTCGTCGACCGACAGCTCGGTCTGATCCCTCTCGCTGCGAATGATGTGGGGCGTCAGGAAGATGAGCAGGTTGGTCTTGCGGTTTTGCACCCGATTGAAGCGGAAGAAGTTGCCGATGACCGGAATGTCGCCCAGAAACGGCACCTTCGTCTGCGAACGCACCGCGTTGTCGAACAGCAGGCCACCGATGACGACGGTCTGCCCGTCTTTCGCCACCACGGTGGTGGTCGCCGACCGGATCGTCGTTGTCGGGCCGAGTGCCGGATCGTTGCTGATGACGTCCGATACCTCCTCGAAGACATCGAGGCGAACCGAACCGCCCTCAGAGATCTGGGGAACGATCCGCAGCGTAATGCCGACGTCACGTCGTTCGATGGTGGTGAACGTGTTGCCAAGGTTGACGTCGCTCGTCGACCGGCTGGCCACGAACGGCACGTTCTGACCGGCGACGACTTCCGCTTCCTGGTTGTCGGTGGTTAGGACGGTCGGCGCGGACAGAATGTTGGCGTCGGCATCGCGTTCGAGGGCAACCAACAGCGCCTGCTGCGCGGGGACGGTGATTCCGTTGATGGTGATCGTCTGTTTGCTGACCGCGGCGAGAATGATCCCCTGCAAGCTCGCCGGGTTGGTGATGGCATTGATGTTACCCGCCAAGTTGGTACGGCCGATGCCCACGCCGGTGCCCAGGTCGACGGCGCCCTGCAGTTCGATGCCGAGCTCGCGCGTCTTCTCCAGGGATATCTCGGCAATGATGGCCTCGATGTACACCTGGCGCCGGCGCACGTCGAGCTTCTGGATCACATCCTTGATGGTCTCGAAATCCTGCGGCGAGGCATTGATGATCAGCGCGTTCGTCGCCGGGTCGGCGGTGATGCGGACCTGACCCTCGAACTCCTGTCCCTGCGCGCCTACCGACCCGCCCCCGACGCCGCCGACACCGCCGCCGCCCAGACCGGATCGCCGTCCGCCCAGCGTCCCCTGACCGAACCCGCCCGTTCCAAAGCCGCCGCCTCCGAAACCGCCGCCAAAGCCGGTCTGACCGAAGCCGCCGGTCCCGAAGCCGCCGCTCCCCCCAAAACCGCCGGTGCCGCCGAACCCGCCGCGCGAACTGCCGCCGAAGCCGCCGCCACCGCCGCGGCTCCCACCAAAGCCTCCGCTGCGCAAGCCGCCGACGCCACCGAGTCCGCCAATGCCACCGATGCCGCCGAATCCACCGCCACCGGACCCGCTCAGCAGACTGTTCAGGACGTACACCATCTCGAGCGCGTTGGCATACTTGAGGTAGTAGACGTGAATGCGTCCGGTGCCGAGCGGCAGCGGGACGTCGAGGCGGCCGATCAGGTCCTTTATCCGTCGCATCTCGGGCGGACCGGCCAGCAGGATCAACGAGTTGGTGCGTTCGTCCGGAATGATCTTGAAGGCCTTCTCCGGCGTGGTTCCGCCGGTGACCGATCCGCCGCCCCCGGTCGCACCCACGGCCGGTGCACGGGATGCGGCACCGCGCCGAATGCGCGCGTCGGGAGCCGCCCCGGGTTGCGTGGCCGGTGCGCCGGGAGCCCCCGTACCACCGCCCGACGGCCCCTCCAGCACCTGCTGCAGCAGGGCGGCGATGTCGGCGGCAAACGCGTAGTTAAGGCGCACGACCTCGATCCCCTGCTCGAAGCCCTCGACGTCGAGTTGGCGCAGGATCCGAGCGAGACGATCGGTCTGCGCCGCCGTATCGATGACGATGAGCGTGTTCGTCGGCGCGTAGGCCGCCAGCAGCCCGTCGGGGGAGACCAGCGGCTGAAGGATCTGCACCATGTTGTTGGCATCGACATACTTGAGCGGGCCGATCAGTCGAGTGATGTACTGATCGATCGGGCTCGGGGAATCGTCGGGCAGTACCGTGTCCAGCGTTGACGTGCGCGCTTCCTTCGTCGGCACGATCTTGATGATGGCGCCGCTCGGAACGGTCGTGAAGCCCTTCACCTGCAATACCGACTGAAAGACGAGATAGGCCTCGTCGACCGAGATCTTGCCCGGTGAGATGATGGTAATCTTGCCGCGCACCTTCTCGTCGACGATGAAGTTCTTACCGGTGATCTCGCTGATGAACTTGACCAGGACTTGCAGGTCCACGTCCTGGAAGTCCATGGTGATCTTCTGGTCGTCGCTGCCCGGCGGCGGCGGGACAGCCTCGGCGCCGGCTTCGGCCGGAGCCGGCGGCGCTGTCGGCGGGGGCGGCGCTTGCGGAGGCGGTTGTGGCGGCCGCGCCGGCTGACCCGGCTGACCCGGTCGCGCCGGCTGTACCGGCGGCGCCGGTTGTGCGAGTGCGGCGCCGGTCACCGCCGCCACCAGCCCCAACGCCACCCCACACCGTACCAGACGGCGGACTCGCTCTCGCCCCATACCTGCCCTCTGCGCCTGCGCTCACCTGATCTGATAGTTCAGGGTCTTGTTTTCTTTGTTGCGCATGACCTCAACGTTGAGCTCACGCTGATTGCGTAACTCGCCGAGCATCGCCAGTGCCCGACTGGGGTCGTTAATGGCATTGCCGTTGATGCTGCGCAGTATGTCGCCGTTCTTCAAACCGATCTTGTCGAACAGACTCCCCTGACGAATGGCGAAGAGGCGGAATCCGGTAGCCGACCCCCCTTCGAAGTGCGGCACCGCACGGATCTGCGTGAACAGTTGATTCATGTTGTCGAGGGCCGAGTCGACCTCCGATTTGTCGACCGCGTACGAAAGCTCGCCGAGCTGTTCGATGTGCGGGTCCTTGCTCCCGGACCCGCTGTCGGGCGCGGTTCCCGCCGACCCGGGCATACCGCCGGCCGACCGGACGGCCGCCACGGCCGTCCCGCCCGGTCCTGCCGGACCACTGGTGGCCTGCGCCA
This sequence comes from Candidatus Binatia bacterium, assembly GCA_023150935.1. Classification (NCBI taxonomy): domain Bacteria; phylum Candidatus Binatota; class Binatia (SeqCode); species Binatia bacterium. Next base: position 13,805 of record JAKLJW010000044.1, read on the forward strand.
GCTCGAGAATCTCGTCGCGGCCGTCGCGATCCAGGATCACCCGATCCCACTCGACCTTCTTGACCCGCGCCACACCGGCAACCACAGTGTTGACCCGGAACAGCTCCTGTTTCCGAGTGTTCAGATCTTCGATGACGCAATACGAACCGTCGTTGTCAGGGTGGACCACCACCCCCCACAGCTTGAGCTTCAGCTCGGTCGGCTTGGGCGGCTCTTTCGGTTTCTCGGGCTCGGGCTTGGCGGAGTTGAACACGTCCCGGGTGGAGATCGAAGCGTAGTGCGTTGCCGGGCGCCGACTCTCCCGCTCGATCGGCGGTGGTGGCGCACTGAGTCGCAGGTCGGGCGGCGGCATCAAACGAGCAGCGATTGCAGTGCTGACGGTCGAGGCAGCCCCGTAGGCCACCAGTGCCAGCAAGGCGAAGTTAGCCCACACGAGGTGTCGTGGCTGGATTCTCATTCGTAGTCGGGCCTTCTATAGGCTGATCGAGTCGCGCATTTCAAGGCGAACGCGGCGCGGCGGCCCGCCGCCTTGACTCCGCCGGACCACCTCAGTACGGTTATCAGAGACGCGCGATCCGGCCGAAACTTCAAGCGAAATCCGCACCGCTCGCGCGTTTCGCGCCGGCACAGGAGGAGTTCATGCACGAGCACGTCGCCAGTACGGCCCCGGCGAGCCCAGACACCGCACCGATGGTGGCGCTCACGGAAACCGCCGCCGAGATGGCCCGCGCCGCCATGGAACGTGAGGGCGCCACGGCCGCCGCCCTGCGCGTCGGCGTCGTCGGTGGCGGCTGTTCGGGGATGCAGTACACCCTCGGCTTCGACACCGCCGTGCGCCCGGACGACACCGTCGTCGAACAACACGGGATTCGCATGGTGATCGACGCCGCCAGCGCACCGTACCTGCGGGGAATTCTGATCGATTACGTCAAGGGGCTGCACGGCGCCGGGTTCAAATTCGTCAACCCCAACGCCACCCGCACCTGCGGCTGCGGTTCTTCGTTCGCCGCGGAAGGGTGACGTTATCCGGCGCGGTGCCGGGCGCTTCGTGCCGCCAACGACCGGGCGGCCCGCACGCAGGCGTCATGGACTACTACCCCATCTATCTGCGTCTCGACGCGCGACCGTGTCTCGTTGTCGGGGGCGGTGAGGTGGCGGCTCGGAAGGTCCACTCGCTGCTGGCGGCCGGTGCCGCGGTCACGGTCGTCGCGCCGCGCCTTTGCGCCGAACTCCAGGCCCTGAGCGAGGCGGGCACCATCGCCTGCGTGGCGCGGACATTTTCCCCCGGCGACACCGCCGGCTGCGCTCTCGTGTACGCCGCCACGGCCGACACCGAGGTGAACCGGGCCGTCTTTGCCGCCGCGGAAGCGGCGGGCGTGTTGGTCAACGTCGTCGACCAACCGCACCTCTGTCGTTTCGTTGCCCCAGCGGTCGTCAGCCGCGGCGCGCTCACGGTCGCCATCTCGACCGGGGGGGCCAGCCCGGCCATGGCGGGCCGGCTGCGCCGAGAGCTGGAAGCGACCATCGGACCGGAGTACGCGATTGCGTTGCGAGTCCTCGGCCGGCTGCGCTCCGTGCTGCGCATCCGGCCCATGCAGCCCGGCGACCGGCAACGCATCCTGCGCACCCTGGCGGACTCGGCCCTGCTCGACCTCGTACGCGCAGGCGATGCCGCCGGCATCGACCGCTTGCTCGCCGACACCGTCGGCAGCCATTGCTCGCTGGCGACGCTCGGCGTCAGTCTCGACACCGCATGAGCCATCCCCTGCTCGGCAGCGCCCTCGCGCTCTACCTCATCGGCACGGTGGCGTTTCTTGTTTACGTAACGCAACTCCGGCCGTCGTTTCGCCGCCTCGCCCACGGTGCCCTCGTCGCGGGCTTCGCGGCCCACGCCGGAGCGCTCGCCGTGCGCGCTGCGCATCTCGGTTACGACGCCATCGCGCCGTTCCAGGAGGGCCTATCGTTCGTCGGCTGCCTGATGGTGGGTCTTTACCTGGCCCTTGCCGCACGCAGGCCGCTCACCATCGTCGGGGCTCTCGTCACGCCCCTGGCCTTCCTCTTCGCACTCTCCGCTTACCTGTTCGAGTCGGGCGCGCAGCCGCCCGCCCCGACGTTGCAGAGCCTTTGGCTGCCGGCGCACGTCGTACCGGCCTTTGCCGGCTACGCCGTCTTCGCCCTCGCCTTCTGCTTGAGTCTCGCCTACCTGCTCCAGGAACGGCAGCTCAAAGGTAAGCGGCGCAACGGGTGGTTCCGTCACCTGCCGTCGCTGGAAACTCTGGACAACCTCAACTTCCGCTTCGTGAGCTGGGGCTTCGGACTCCTGACCATAGGCCTCATCACGGGTTCCCTGCTTGCCAGGGAGAAGTGGGGCGAGTTGTGGTCATGGGAGCCGGTGCAGGTCTGGTCGCTGATCACCTGGTTCCTCTACGCCATTCTCCTGCACGCGCGCACCGTCGGCTGGCGCGGGCGCAAGGCCGCGCGGCTGACGGTGGTCGGCTTCGTCTTCCTGGTGGCGTCGTTCCTGAGCGTCAACCTCCTCACCCCCGGCAAACACGGAGGCACGTTCGGCTGATGCAGCGCGAAGTGCTCATCGTCGGCGTCAACCATCACTCGGCCGAGGTCGGCGTCCGCGAGCAACTCGCCTTCCGCAACGGGGCGCTCGACGAGGCACTGCGCCGCCTGGTGACTCTGCCGGAAATCGACGAGGGCGCGATCCTGACGACCTGCAACCGCGTCGAGGTGGTGGCCGCGACCGCCGACGGCGACCACGCCGTCGACACGATCACCGGCTTCCTGGCCGAACGCGAACGCATGCAGCGAGATACCCTGATCGAGCATCTGTCGGTGTATCGAGGCCGCGAAGGCATTCGCCACCTATTCCGCGTCGCCGCCAGTCTCGACTCGATGATTGTCGGCGAGCCGCAGATCCTCGGGCAACTGAAAGAGCTTTACGACCGGGCCGCCAAACTCGGCGCGACGGGCACCATACTCCACCGTTGCTTTCATCGTTCTTTCAAGGTGGCCAAACGGGTACGCACCGAGACGGGCGTGGCGACCGGCGCGGTTTCGGTGAGCACGGCCGCGGTCGAGCTGGCGCACAAGATCTTCGACCGTCTCGAAGACAAGACCGCCATGCTCATCGGCGCGGGCACCATGGGCGCCCTGGCCGCCCGGCACCTGCTATCCCACGGCGTTCGCAACCTCATCGTCGCCAACCGCACCTTCGACCGCGCCGTGGCCCTGGCTCGGGAGCTGCACGGAACGCCGGTCGCCTTCGAGCACCTGAACGCGTACCTGCATCTGGCGGACGTGGTCATCGGCTCGACTGCCGCCGAGCAACCGGTGCTCACCCCGGACCTCGTGCAGCAGGTCCTGCGCCAGCGCAAGTACCGGCCGATGTTCCTGATCGACATGAGCGTCCCGCGCAACTTCGATCCGCTGATCAACGAAATCGACAACGTCTACGTGTACGACATCGACGACCTCGGCGGCGTCGCCGCAACACACCGGGAGGACCGCGGCCGCGAGGCCGAGCGAGCCGCCCTCATCATCGAAGAGGAGGTCGACGGCTTCTGCCGCTGGCTCGCCAGCCTTGCCGCCGTGCCGACCATCGTCGCCCTGCGCGAGAAGGTGGAAAGCATCCGCAAAGGGGAGCTCGAAAAGACCCTCGGCGCTCTGCCCGAACTGCCACCCGAAACGCGCGCTTCGGTCGATGCCATGACCAGCGCCATCGTCAACAAGATCCTACACGCCCCATTGACGCGGCTGAAGGACCACGACCGCCGGCGGGAAGCGCAGTACCTCGACGCCGCGCGACACCTGTTCGGCATCGAGGAGCCAGACGAGCCGTGAGTGGCCCCGTTCGTATCGGCACTCGCGGCAGTGCGCTCGCTCTCGCCCAGGCGACGTGGCTGCGCGACGCCCTCGCCGAAAGACGTCCTGACCGTGGCGCCGCTCTCGTCGTCATCAAGACCTCCGGCGACCGTTTCGTCGACCGTCCTCTCGGCGACATCGGCGGCAAGGGCCTCTTCGTCAAGGAAATCGACGAAGCCCTGTCGGCCGGCACCGTCGATTGCGCCGTGCACTCCATGAAGGATCTGCCCGCGTCGCTGGCCCCCGGTCTGCACCTCGCCGCCGTCCCCCGGCGGGTCGATGCCCGCGATCTCCTGCTCACTCGTCACGGCGGGCCACTCGCGGCGCTTCCGCCCGGAGCACGCATCGGCACCAGCAGCTTACGGCGGGCCGCCCTGCTGCTTCACCTGCGCCCCGACATCGCCATCGTCCCGCTGCGCGGCAACGTCGACACGCGGTTGCGCAAGCTGGCGGCCGGCGAGTTCGACGCGATCGTACTCGCCGCCGCCGGCCTGCACCGCCTCGGCCTCACACCGCCCGCGGCCACCCCGCTCGACCCGACGGTGTTCGTCCCCGCGGTCGGTCAGGGCGCCCTCGCCCTCGAAACCCGGGACGACGGCAGCGCGGACCTGCTCGCCTGGCTGGACGATCCGATGACGCGCGTCGCCGTGAGCGCCGAACGGGCGTTCATGGCCACCGTCGGAGGTTCGTGCCACACACCCCTGGCCGCGCACGCCACCGTGCGCGCCGGCGATCTTCATCTGCAAGCGTTCGTCGCCAGCCCGGACGGCAGCCGCCTGCTACGTGGCGAACGCGCCGGGCCTCTGGCCCGGGCAACGCCGCTCGGACACGAACTCGCCAACGACCTGCTCGACCGCGGTGCCGCCGACATCCTGCGCCTCACCCGGCCGTCACCTGCCGCCGCGGCGGCAGAGGACCCCTCCACCGATGGCCGGTAAGGTCTTCCTCGTCGGCGCCGGACCGGGCGACCCGGGGCTGATCACACTCAAGGGCCAGCGCTGCCTGCTGGCCGCCGATGTCGTCGTCTACGACTACCTCGCCAACCCCCGCCTCCTCGACGACACCCGCCCCGAGGCCGAACGCATCCTCGCCGGGAAGCACGGCGGCGGGCCCCGCGTGGAGCAGGAGGTCATCAACGCCCTGCTCGTGGATCGTGCCCGGCGCGGCCTCGTCGTGGTTCGCCTCAAGGGCGGAGACCCGTTCATCTTCGGGCGCGGCGGCGAAGAGGCGGAGGCCATGCAGGCAGCCGGTATCGACTTCGAGATCGTGCCCGGGGTGTCGTCGGCCATTGCCGTACCCGCGTACGCGGGCATTCCTCTCACGCACCGCGATCTCGCCTCGCGCGTCGTCTTCACCGCCGGATATGCCGAAGCCGGAACGCCGTCCGATCTCGCCCCCGGCGGCGAGATCGCCGGGCCGCGCACCACTCTGGTCTTGCTGATGACCCAGCGGCAACTCGCCTCCAACATGAACCGCCTGATCGCCGCCGGAGTGCCGGCAGCGACCCCGGCCGCGGTCGTCGAATGGGGCACGTGGGCGGACCAGCAAACCGTCATGGGCACGGTGGGTGACCTTGCCGAACGCGCCGCGGCCGCCGGTCTGCAGCCGCCGGCCTTGGCCGTGGTCGGCGACGTCGTGCGGCTGCGCGCCCGGCTAAACTGGTTCGAGAGCAAGCCGCTGTTCGGCCGGCGCATCGTTGTCACGCGGCCACGCCGGCAGCTCGGGCCGTTCGCCGACGCGCTCGAGGCGGCGGGCGCGGAGGTCGTCCCGTTCCCGACGATCGAGACCGTCCCGCCCGACTCATACGAACGGCTCGACGACGCGCTGCGCCGGCCGGCGCAGTTCGACTGGGTCGTCTTCACCAGCGTCAACGGTGTCCACGCTTTCGTCGCGCGGCTGCGCACTCTGGGGGGCGACATCCGCGCCTGGCACCGGGCGCGCATCGCCGCCATCGGTCCGCCGACGGCCCAGGCCCTGTCTGAACTCGGGCTGCAGGTTGCCCTGGTCCCGGACGAGTATCGTGCCGAGGCCGTGGTGGCGGCACTGCACGAGGCGGGGGTCGGCGGGGCGCGGGTGCTGCTGCCACGGGCCGCGCAAGCGCGCGACGTGTTGCCCCGGGAGCTGGAACGCCTCGGCGCCAGCGTCGAGGACATCGCCGCCTATCGGACCGTGCGCCCGGCGGCGGCTACAACCGAGGCGGCGCGCAGCCTGTTCGCCCGGCGGCGGGTCGACCTCATCACCTTCACCAGCTCGAGTACCGTGCACAACTTCGTCGCCGCCGTCGGCACAGACTGCGCCGCGCTGCTGGCCGAGACCGCCGTCGGTTGTATCGGCCCGATCACCGCCGATACGGCCCGTAGCTACGGCCTCGCCGTCGCCGTGCAACCGGCTGCCTACACCATCCCCGCTTTCGCCGACGCGATCGTCGCGCACTTCCGCACCGCGCCCCGCCGCCCGCGTCAGACGGCGACAGGTGGATAAACCAGAACCCCGAGGAGAGCCCATGGGATTCCCCGAACTGCGCTTGCGCCGCCTGCGCAAGACCGACGCCATGAGGCGTCTCGTCCGCGAAACCAGACTGAGCGTCGACCAACTGGTCCTACCGCTCTTTGCCGTACCCGGCCACGGCGTGCGGCAGGAGGTCCCGAGCATGCCCGGGGTCGAGCAGCTCTCTGTGGACTGCGTCGTCGAGGAATGTCGCGCGGTAGCCGATCTCGGCATTCCGGCGGTCATCCTCTTCGGCATCCCCGAGCGCAAGGACGCCACCGGCTCGCACGCCTACCGCGACGACGGCGTGGTACAGCGGGCCATTGCGGGCATCAAGAGCGCCACGCCGGACCTGCTCGTTATCACCGACGTGTGTCTGTGCGAGTACACCGACCACGGCCATTGCGGCGTCGTCGCCGGCGGCGAGGTCGACAACGACGCGACCCTCGACTTACTCGCCAGGGAGGCGTTGTCGCACGCCCGCGCCGGGGCCGACATGGTGGCGCCTTCCGACATGATGGACGGGCGCGTGGCGGCGATTCGCGAACGGCTGGACGAGGAGGGCTTCGAGCACCTGCCGATTCTCGCCTACGCGGCCAAGTTCGCCTCGGCTTTCTACGGTCCGTTCCGCGACGCCGCCCAGTCGGCACCGCAGTTCGGCGACCGCCGCGCGTATCAAATGGATCCGCCCAACGCGCTGGAGGCGCTGCGTGAGGTCGCGCTGGACATTGAAGAAGGCGCGGACATCGTGATGGTGAAGCCGGCGCTCGCCTACCTCGACATCGTCTGGCGCGTAAAGGCCGAGTTCGGCTATCCGGTGGCGGCGTACAGCGTTAGCGGCGAGTACGCGATGATTCGCGCCGCGGCTGCCAACGGATGGGTGGACGAGGACCGCATCGTGCTGGAGACCCTGACGGCGATTCGGCGCGCCGGCGCCGACATTATACTCACCTATTTCGCCAAGACCGCCGCCCGCCTGCTGCACGGCGCATGAGAGCGGGCTTGGCACTCGTGCACCCCGGTGCTATGCACGCGCGATGATCCAATGGAGGTGGCGGCGTGAGCCGTGAAGACCTGATTCAAATCGAAGGCACCGTAAAAGAGGTCATGGCGGGCGGGCAGTTCCGCGTCGAGTCGGACAAGGGACAGCAATTCTTCGCCAAGATCAGCGGGCGGATGCGGCGCTTTCACATCAAGGTAATTCCCGGCGACCGTGTCACCGTGGCCGTTTCCCCGTACGATCCGACGCACGGGTTGATCGTCTATCGGAGTTCCTGAACCGCCGCGGTTCCCGAACCTCGCCCGGTATCGGCGCCGCGGATTCAGCGCTTGCGAGCGCCCTTGGCCCGGCCGCGGGCGGTGGCGGCGCCGGTCGCACGTTTCGCCGTCGTGGCCCGCTTGGCCGCCGGCTTGGCGTTCCTTTTGGGGGTCGGTTTGGCGCCCCGTTTGGCCGCCGGTTTGGCGCCCCGCTTGGCCGCCGCCGGCTTCTCCACGCGCGCCCCGCTCGCCCTCTGCGGCTTGCGCCCACGTTCCACCCGGGCCACCCGCCGCAGATGGCGGTACTTCACCTTGCTGCTGAGCTGACCGAAAAGCATGTTGAGACGGTCGCCGTCATGGCGGCGCAACGCCTCTTCGATGCGTTGGCGGTGGTCGTCGAGGTACGTGATCTCGAACTCGCGCGTCTGAATGTGGACGCGCTCGGGCACGGTCCCCTGGGTCTGAACGACCCGGACGATTTCCCGCAGGATTGGCAGATCTGCCTGGGCCACCAGCGCTCCCCCACCTCCTCCCCGTCGCCCCTCTTCTGGCAAAAATCCGCGGGCAGGTCCAGCGGATTTTGCGCGGCCGCGCCGGCCCGTGGGTCAGGATCGGTTCGACCGGCGCTCTTCGGCCTCCTGCGCCGCCTTGCACTGGATGCACAGCGTCGTGACCGGGCGGGCGTTCAGCCGCTCGACACCGATCTCCTCGCCGCAGCTCTCGCAGACCCCGTAGCTGCCGTCGCCGATCCGCTCGAGCGCTTCGTCGATCTTCGACAGCAGCTTACGCTCGCGGTCGCGAATGCGCAGGAGGGCGTTGCGATTCGACTCCAGGGTGGCGCGATCCGAGGGATCCGGGAAGCTTTCGCGGGCATCGGTCATTCCGCCCACTGTCCGACCGGCTTCGTCGAGGATCTCCTGACGCCGGGTCTTCAAGAGCTCCTCGAACCGCTCCAATTGCCTCCGGTTCACGGGTGCGTGGCCCTCCCTGAATTCAGGTTACGTACCATCGGCACCGGTCCCTGTAAAGTTCGCGAACCCGGCACCGCGCATCGCGCCGCTACAGGGCCGAACTGGGAGTGCGATCTTCGATCGGGCAGCCCGGTTACAGGCGAGGCGTGGCGTAGGCCGACAGGCGTACCGAACTGAACCGTGAGCGCGCCTCGACGCGGGTCGGGATGACAACGGGAGCGGTGCCGATCGGCAGCCGCACCCGAAACGTCGAGCCGCGTTCCACGTCGCTCTCGACGCGCACTTCCCCGCCAAGGATGGTGGTCAGCTCGCGCACGAGCGCAAGGCCGAGCCCGAGGCCGTCGGCGCGCCGCGTCAGCGAGCCGTCGAGTTGGCGAAAGGCTTCGAAAATCAGCTCGAAGTCGCTCGATCGGATGCCGATTCCGGAATCCTCGACGCCGATCTCGATCGTGTCGGGAGCGAGGCGCCGCGCGCGCAGGCCGATCGTCCCACGGTCCGTGAACTTCGCGGCGTTGCTCAACAGACCGTTAACGATCTGCCGAACCTTGCGTCCGTCGGTCCGCAGTACCGGAACGTCGGGGTCGACACGCCACGCGAACCGCACCGGTTTGGACTCGAGACGGGCAAGGACGTCCGGCTCCAAAGCTGCGAACAAACTCGCCAGATCGACGTCTTCGGTCTCCGTCATGCGGCTGCCCCCGGCGCGCAACTCGGCAAACAGCAGCATCTCCTCCAACAAGTTCTGCAGGCGCAGCGAATTGAATCGCATGCGGCCCAGGCTGTCGGACAGGACAGGGTCAGCCTCCGGCCCGACGACGGTTTCGAGCAACTCCACGTAGCCGAGGATGGCGTGCAGCGGCGTGCGCAACTCGTGCGACATGGTCGAGAGGAACTCGTGCTTCATGCGTCCCGCGTCGTGGGCCTGTTCGGCGGCAAACAGACCGTTGGCGGCAACCAACGCCGCCACATCGCAGAAGTGTTTTTCGTCCGCGCTCAACCCCCGGTCGTCGGCAGGCGTCACCCGTAGGCCGCCGAAGGTTCTTCCGCGAACGACCAGCGGCGCCCAGTGCATAGTACCCGTCGGCCCCGCCGGCAGACTCGATACGACTTCGCAGGCCAGGCGCGGGAAGGCCGCCTCGACGGCCTGCTTCACCTGGTCCGCCCATTGCCCGGGCGACCCCGGCGCGCTTACCGCATCCCCCATCGCAAGAAGAAACCGCAGGTGCTCGCTTTCTCGTTCCGCCTGCTGCCGCCTGATCCGCTCCAGCTTCACCTCTTCGGTCATGTACGCGTAAAAGACCGCCACGATGAAGAAAAACGGCAGCCGTAACCACTCCGCCGATCCCACCTGCCCGTTGGCCGTCATCCACAACCACGCCCCGTAGGTCACGCTCACCGCCACCGCCCCGACGGCGATCTGGCCGATGCCGTCAACCATCGCCGTGAGCAGCATCGTGAAGAAGTAAACAATCAGAAAGTCCTGCGACAAACCGACCGTCAGGTACAGGCCGACCAGAACGCACGCCGTATCGAAAAGGAACAACCATTTGGCAAAGCCGCGATCGGAGTAGAGAGTCGCGGGGACCAGCGCGAGCAGCCCGTTGCTGAGGATCAAGCCGAGCGTGTAGGCGACACTTTCCGGGGCGGTGCCGGTCTCGGTGAACAAGACCAGATAAGAAAGCGAGACGATGACCACCGACCGCAGCAACAGAATCGTCCGCTTGCGGTCGAGCCCACGGGGCTCGAGTCTGGGCGCGTCCGGTCGCATTGCACACTGTCCGCCGCTACGTACGTCGAGCAATGCCAATGCCATAGGGCACCGGTAGCGGGGTCAACGCACCGTGGGCGGCAAGCGCCCTGACACGTGTCACGCGACCGGCGATTCCGGCGGAAACGTGACAGGATTACGGCGTTGGATCCTCAGCCGGCAGGAATTGCCAGGGTCTGCCCGGCCCGCACGGTCGAGCGTTTGCCCAGGCCGTTGCGGCGCTTGAGGGCCTCCACCGTCGTGCCGTACCGTCGGGCTATCTCGGACAACGTCTGGCCGCTGCGCACCCGATGCGTCCGCACATTGCGCGACGGCGCGGACCCGCTTGCCCGCCTGGTCTCCTCGCGTTGCCGCGCCGCCGTCGCGCGCTCCCGTCGCTCCCGTTCCGTCAACGCCGCATGGCGCCGACGAAACGCCTCGCCCCTGCCCGCCGGCAGGCGCAAGGTGTAGCCGCCGGGCACACTCGCGCGCCCGGCAACCACCGGCGCCCCGAGCGCCGGGTTGATGACGGCCAGATCGGAAGGCTCCATTTCGGCGGCCGCCGCCAGAGACGCGAAGGTCGCCGGCACGGTCAGCGTTACGGCATCGAGACGGATCGGCGGCCATTCCGCGAGATACGGGAAGTGCCGGTCAACCTCCCGCTCAACTTCGAGTGCCGCCAGGAACTCCGCATAGAAATTGCGCGAAGCGAACTTGAACGCCGGACCGTCGTACCGCTCGACGATGTCCTGCAAATCGGTCGAGCCCACCGAGTTCACCGCGCGCTGCACGCCCGCACGGCCGTGATTGTAGGCCGTAATCGCCAGCGGCCACGACCCCAGCGCCTCGTAGTCGCGGCGCAGATAAACCGCCGCCGCGGCGGTCGCCGTAAACGGGTCTCGGCGTTCGTCCAGAACGTCGTCGACGCGCATGAAACGGCTGGCCGTCGCCGGCATGAACTGCCAGATGCCCGCCGCGCCAACCTTGGAGTAGGCGTGGACATTGAAGCACGACTCGACCATCGGCAGGCGGGTCAGCTCGAGCGGCAGACCCTCGCGGGCGAAGACCCTTTCCATCGTCGGCCAGTACCGCCGCGCCGTTTCAAGGCCGGTTCCGAACCGCTCGCGCAAACCCGTCTGGGAGCGCAGTCGATCGGGTGCCGCCGCCTTGAGGAACCTGGCCGGATCGGGATCGTCCGCGAACAGGCGCGCTACGGCGCGCTCTTCGGCGGTCGCATCCGCCTGCGCACCGCCGCTCTGGTGCAGTCCGACCAGCAGCGCCCGGATACGTTCGATTTCGCTTTCCACCCGAGCTTTGCGATACGCGGCAATATCCGTATCGCTCAAGTCGCTGGCGGCCAGATCGCTGAAGTCCAGCACCACGTAAACGCGGTCCAGTTTACGCGTGTCGTGGATCGCCACCTCGTTGCGAGAATAGGTCGCGTATACCTGCTTCCAGAAATCGACTTGCGGCCGCAGCCGCGGCAGGTCGGGGATGGGAACGTCGCGTCGCGCCGCGGCTTGGCCGGCCGCCACCAGTGCGCATACCGCCGCCGCCATCAGCCAGGCTACCGATCGAACCGCCTTCGGCATTCCTGCTCCCGCTCTGCTCCTGTACCGCCTCACCATCCCACCATGGCTCCGTGCCCGCACTGCGTGCCTTCCAGGAGCCTGTCGGAGAAAGGCCCGCTGGTGCTTCGACAAGCTCAGCACGAGCGGGCTCTGCCTTGATTTCACAGCATTTTCCGCTCGCCCTGAGCCCGTCGAAGGGCGAGGGGCCGCTTTCTCCGACAGGCTCCTGGAACGAAGGTAGCAGACGCTTTCCGAGGCGGTCAACGTGGAATCGCGCACTATACCGCAACGCCCGTCGGTTGCGCCGCGCGCTGTGCGTCCGGCCCCGCCACAGGAACGTAAAGCGTGAACGTCGCGCCCGCCCCCGGCGCGGCCTCGACCGTAATCGTCCCGCCGTGCCGCCGCGCAATGCCGTACGACACGCTCAAGCCTAGCCCCGTCCCACGGCCAACCGGCTTGGTCGTGAAAAACGGCTCGAACACCCGAGCCCGCGTCGCGTCCGGCATGCCGGGACCGTCGTCGCGAACCGCCACCGCCACGCGCGTCCGTTCGCCGTCCGCGGCCGGCACCAGCCGAGTCGAAATCCAGACGTTGCCCGGTCCATCGCCGATGGCGTCAGCGGCATTCACCAGCAGATTCATGAAGACCTGATTGATCTGGTCGGGCCGGCAGGCCACGAGCGGAATCGTACCGTAGGCGCGGTGGACGGTGATGTGCCCCACCCATCGGTGCGCCAGCAGCGCCACGGTGCTGTCCAATCCCCGGTGCAGGTCAGCCGCCCGCAGCGCGGTGCGTTCGTCGCTGCGGGCAAACGCCCGCAGGTCGCCGACAATCCGCGCCGCTCGCCGCGCCCCCTCCCGGCAATCGTCGAGCACACCGCCGAGCTCCGCTACCGTCTCGGCGACGCGCCACTCGGCCCGCACCGCCGCCAGCGCGGCCCGACTCGCCGGATCGGCAGCGGCCGCCTCGTCCGCCATCAGGGCACCGTGCAGACGCCCGACCGCCTCCCGCAGATGGGCGATGTTGGCGACCACAAAGGCGAGCGGGTTGTTGAGTTCGTGCGCCACGCCCGCAACGAGTTGGCCGATACTGCGCATCTTCTCCGACTGCACGAGCTGCGCTTCGGTACGGGCCAATTGAGCGTACGAATCCCGCAACGCCGAGTGCGCCACGGTCAGCGACGCCAGAGCCGCCGCCAGCGAGCGGTTCTTCGCGGCCAGATCCTCTTCGCTACGCCGCAACCGCGCCGCGACGTACCCACCGAGATAGACCAGCAGCCCGAGACAGTAGAGTAGATAGGCGCCCCACACGGCCTCGTACCCCGGGGCGCGAAACGGCACCCCGCCGAGCGCCAATGCACCGCTCCAGTCGCTGCCTGCACCGCTCGCCAGCAAAGCCGCGCCAACACCCCAGATCGACATCCCGAAAGCGGCGCTCGCCGCCGCCGGCCAGGTCCCGACCAGCATCGCCGTGGCCAGGACCTGGACCACGTACATGGTGACGAACGGGCTGCGGGTCCCGCCCGTGGCCAGCACCACCGTCGTGATCAACACCTGATCGAGCGGCACCGCCACGGCGGTCACCACCCCGACTCCCCACCCGCGCCGCACACTCCAGCCGTTCAGCCCGTTCATCAAGGCGCCGATCAGCGCGACCACAACGCACAGCCGCAACGGCACCGCCGCCCCCACCGCCCCCGCCCCCACCGCCAGCCCAAGGCACCCGCCAATGACTAACCAACGAACCCGCACTGCCCAGCGCAGACGTTCTCTGTCCGACAACATCTGCCGTACCGTGGCGCGCCACATCCCCGCCTCCTCGTCTCGATCCCTCCACCCCGCGCGCAGGCAAAGCCTCACGCCCCGCGCTTTCTTGACAAGAAAATAGGTGCATACTACGTTCCACGCGATCCAGTTCCCAAGATGCCTCGCCGTAAGCGCCGTCCTCGTTGAAGTAACTGCGGAGAACGTACGTCGAAGCCGCAGGAGCTCACCCGATGACAAACGCCATCAAGACCACCGTTCTTCTGGTCCTGCTCACCGTCCTCATCGTGTGGATCGGCGGGCTGGTTGGCGGCCGTCAGGGCATGATGATCGCATTCCTCTTTGCCGTCGCGATGAACTTCGGCAGCTACTGGTTCTCGGACAAGATCGTCCTCGCCGCGTACCGCGCTCGAGAAGTCAGTGAGCGCGACGCCCCCGAGTTGTATCGAATCGTACACAACCTGAGTACGCGCGCCGGCATGCCAATGCCGCGGCTTTACGTAATCCCCGGCGACGCAGCCAACGCGTTTGCCACCGGACGCAACCAGCAGCACGCCGCCGTCGCCGTGACCGAGGGCATCACGCGCCTGATGAGCCGGGACGAACTCGAGGGTGTCCTTGCCCACGAGATCAGCCATGTGCGCAACCGCGACATCCTGATCAGTTCGGTCGCCGCCACCCTTGCCGGCGTCGTCATGATGCTGGCGAACATGGCGCAGTGGGGAGCCATATTCGGAGGCGCGTCGCGCGACGACCGCGAAGGTGGTGGCGGCGGCGGACTCGGCCTGATCGTGGTGGCATTGCTCGCCCCGCTGGCCGCAACCCTGATCCAACTGGCAATCTCCCGCTCGCGCGAATACCAGGCCGACGCCAGCGGCGCCGCCCTGCTGAACAACGGCGAACCCCTGGCACGGGCACTCGAGAAGCTCGGTGCCGCCTCACAACGCGTGCCGCTCAACGCCAGTCCGCAAACCGCTCACATGTTCATCGTAAACCCGCTTGCCGGTCGCTCGATGGCCGGCCTCTTCATGACCCATCCACCGCTCGAAGAGCGCATCGCGCGACTGCGCAGCATGCGGTTCTGACCGCCGCGAACGCACCGCGCACCCGTACATCGCCATGAGCGAAGACCCGAACCCCCAGCGTAGCTTCAAAGTGGATGACCGCCGCCGTTTTTCCGAAACCGGCGAGCCGCGCACGGATGCACCACCGCCGCCCCCGGACGAAACCCGCACCGCCCCGCCCGAAGCGCCGCCGGCAGCCGACCAACCCGCGGAGCTGACGTTCCTTACTTTCGTACTCGGTCTGAGTACCGAGGCACTCGCATACCTGGGCGAAATGCCGCACCCGTTAACGCGGCAGGTGCAGACGGACCTGCGCGCCGCCAAGCATTTCATCGACATTCTCGGGCTGTTGCAGGACAAGACCCGGGGTAACCTCGATCGTGGAGAGGCGGACTTGCTCGAGCGGGTGCTCTACGACCTCCGTATCAAGTACGTGGAGCGCGTGCGCACCAGGTGACACTTCTCCGCAAATGGGACTGCCGAAGCGGGCGCACACGGCCTGCGGCAGGCTCCGGGCGAGGGCGAGGAATCCAGTGAACGCAAACCGATATCTGCGGCCACGCTTGTCTGAGGCGGGCTCGACCGTGTCTCGACGGCCAGGGCCACAGGCCGGCGGCGGCCGCAGTGCCTGCAGATCGCGCCGTCCGGCACAGCAGCGTTTTCCATCACTTGCTCTCACGAGCACGAGCCAGTCAGAACAGGAGGTCTCATGAGTGCGCCATCGCGCACGCGTCTCGCCGTATATCTGCTGAGTGCATTTACCGCCGGGATTGTCGCCACGGCGGCGGTCGAGTGGACCCCGCGCGCTCACGGCATCAGCTTCTGGGGGGAGGAGACCGCCACGCCTCGACCCGAACCCACGCCGGATGCGCCTTCGGCAGAGGCGGGCGGCGGTGCCGGCGTTGTAGCGGCCAGCAACCTGCCGGATTTCGTCGCCCTGGCGGACCGCATGAGCCCTGCCGTGGTCAACATATCGAGCACGGCCCAGAGCGAGGGCCCATCGATGGAGCCGGGAGGTCCCGGTGGGCCCGGCGGGCCCGGTGGGCCTGGTGGACCGGGCGGGCCCGGCGGACCGGGACCGTTCGGTCGCGGCGACCCGCACGAGTTCTGGGAGCCGTTCGAACGCTTCTTCGGCCCGATGCCGCGCCGTCCATTCAAACAGCGCAGTCTCGGCTCCGGTTTCATCATCAGCAAGGACGGCATGATCCTCACCAACAACCATGTCGTCGAGAACGCCGACGAAATCCTCGTGCGGCTCTCCGACAACAAGGAAACTAAGGCCAAGGTCGTCGGGCGCGACCCCAAGACGGACATTGCCGTCATCAAGATCGAGAACGGCGCCGATCTCACACCGGTCACCATGGGCAACTCGGATTCGCTCAAGGTAGGCGAGTGGGTGATGGCCATCGGCAATCCGTTCGGCCTCGAGCACAGCGTCACCGCAGGCATCGTCAGCGCCAAGGGCCGCATCATCGGACAGGGCAGCTACGATCAGTTCATTCAGACCGACGCTGCCATCAACCCGGGCAACTCCGGCGGGCCGCTCATCAACCTGCGCGGTGAAGTCGTCGGCATCAACACGGCGATCTTCAGCCGCAGCGGCGGCAACATCGGAATCGGCTTCGCTATCCCGATCAACCTCGCCAAGGAACTCCTCCCGCAGCTCGAGGAACACGGTAAGGTCACCCGCGGCTGGCTCGGCGTGCTAATCCAGAAGGTGACTCCCGAGATCGCCGAATCGCTCGGCCTTTCCGAAGCCCGCGGCGCCCTCGTTGCCGACGTCGTCGACGACGGTCCGGCCAAGGAGGCGGGATTGAAGGTCGGAGACGTCATCACCGAATACGACGGCCATGCCATCAAGGACTCTACCGAACTGCCCCTGCTGGTGGCGCGCACACCGATCGGCCGCAGTGCCACGCTGAAGGTCATCCGCAACAAGGAGCCCATCGAGGTCAAGGTGACCATCGGCGAACTCAAGGACGAAGAGGTGGCGGCGCAGGGGAAGGAAGAGGGTTTCGGCCTGACCGTGCAGCCGCTCACGCCGGACATCGCCGAGAGCCTCGGTTTGCCGGCCGAAACCAGGGGCGTGGTGGTTGCCGCCGTCGAACCCGGCAGCAGCGCCGACGACGCCGGACTGCGGCGCGGCGACGTGATCCTCGAGGTCAACCGCGAACCGGTCAAGAACCTCGGCGACTATCGCAAAGCCATCAAGGGCGCCCAGAAAGGCAAGAGCGTCTTGCTGCTCGTCCGTCGGGGCGACAACACCATCTTTCTGGCGCTCAAACCATCGAACTGAGCCGATCCCGGTCATCCCGGGGGCCGCATACGCGCCGCCCCCGGGATGACCGGGCACCGCTCGCGGCACCGCCATGATCCGCCGCTTCCTGCTGGCCGCCGCCCTTGCCGCCGGCGGCCTTCTTGCCATCGGCGGTATCGGCTTCTGGACCTTTGCCCGCGACTGGGACGCGCGGGTTACCGAGCTGTTCCGCACGCATCGCTGGGACTTCCCGTCGAAGATCTATTCCGACGCCACCCTCGTCTACCCGGGACTGGACATCGAAGCGGGTGGCGTCCTCACGCGGCTCCAGGCCGTCGGGTACCACCCCGTGACGGGACCGATCGAACGTCCGGGCGATTACCACCTGCCCGCGCAACGAACCCACCTCGACATCTACCTGCGACGGCAACCCGGAGATGCGGCGGCCGCCGCCGGACCCATGCCGGTTCGGCTGACCCTGGCAGGCAACACCGTCGTGCACATGCGCGACCTGCACTCCGACCGGGATCTCTTCACGCTCGAAGTGGAGCCGGCGCTCGTCAGCGGGCTGTTTCGCGACGTCTGGGAAGAACGCCACGTAGTCACGCTCGACGCCGTCCCGCCCCTGCTCCTGCGCGCCATCGTCGCGGTGGAGGATCAGCGCTTCTTCAGCCACCCGGGCGTCGACCCGATCGGCATCGCGCGCGCCCTGGTCGTCAACCTCCGCAGCGGCAGCACCGTCCAGGGCGGCAGCACTCTCACGCAACAACTCATAAAGAACTTCTTCCTTTCGGAAGAACGCACGCTGCAGCGCAAGGCGCGCGAGGCCGCGATGGCGCTGATCGTCGAGCGGCGGTTCTCGAAGCAACAGATCCTCGAGGGGTATATCAACGAGATCTATCTCGGACAGAACGGCAGCCGCGGCATCTACGGCGTCTGGGAGGCAAGCCGGGTCTACTTCGCCAAGGAACCTCGCGACCTGTCGCTCGCGGAAGTCGCCCTGCTCGCCGGCCTGATTCGGGCCCCGAATCGCTACTCCCCCCTTAACAACCCGGAACGCGCCCGGGCTCGCCGGGACGCGGTCCTAGAAACCATGCTCGTCGCGGGGGACATCACGCCCGCGGACTCTGCTGCCGCACGGGCGGAACCAATCCGCACCGTGCCTTCGCCGCAGCGGACCGACGGCGCTCCTTACTTCGTCGATTTCGTCCGTCGCGAGCTCTCCGCGCTCTACCCCGCCGACATCCTCAACCGCGAAGGACTCGAGGTCTTCACCCGGCTCGACCTGCACCTCCAGCGGATCGCCGAAGAGAGCGTGCGCGCCGGACTTGCGGACCTCGAACGCCGCCACCCGCGCCTGCGCGCCGCCGAGCCGCGCGACCGGTTGCAGGCCTGCCTTATCGCCCTCGAACCGCAGACCGGCGCCGTAAAAGCCATGGTCGGAGGGCGCGACTACGGAACCACCCAGTTCAATCGCTGCACGCAGGCGCTGCGTCAGCCCGGCTCGGTTTTCAAACCCATCGTATACGTCGCCGCCCTCGACAACGCCCGTCAACACGACATCCCACTCCTGCCCACCACCCGCATCGAGGACGAGCCATTCGCCTGGCCCTTCGATCATCAAGTGTGGACCCCGGCCAACTACGGAAACCAGTACCGCGGTACGGTGACCGTCCGGACGGCCCTGACTCTGTCGCTCAATGCGGCCACGGCGCGACTCGCCCACGACGTCGGTCTCGAAGCGATCGTCGAGACGGCGCGACGCTTCGGCATCGCCTCCCCGTTGCAGCCTTACCCCTCACTGGTCCTCGGCGCCGCCGAGGTGTCCCCGCTCGAAATCGCCCAGGCGTACACCGCCCTGGCCGCCGGCGGCCTGCGCGCCACGCCGTTGTCCGTGGCTCGCGTCACGGATCGCGACGGCATTGCCATCGAACGCGTTCCGGTGGAGGTCGAGCGGGTCACATCGGCCGAGACCGCGTTCCTGGTCGAGCACCTGTTGCGGGGCGTCGTCGACACCGGCACCGGGGCCGGCGTCCGGCGCCGCGGTTTCACCCGCCCGGCCGCCGGCAAGACCGGCACCACCAACGACTACAGCGATGCATGGTTCGTCGGCTTCACGCCCGAACTACTTGCCGTGGTCTGGGTCGGATTCGACCAGCGGCGCCCATTAAACCTCGCCGGCGCGGATGCCGCCCTGCCGATCTGGACCGATTTCATGCAGCGAGCCCTGGCGGGCCGACCGGTGCAGCCGTTCCTGCCGCCGCCCGGCATCGCCATCGTTCGCATCGATCCCGTCTCCGGCCTTGCCGCGACGACAGCGTGCCCCGAGGTCATCGACGAGGCCTTCTACCGCGGGCAGGAACCCTCCGATCCCTGCCCGCTCCATCCCGTGCACGGCGATGCGTAGACACCGACTGTCCTCCCTGCTCGTCTTGCTCGCCCTGGTCGCGTGCTCGGCGTCCCGCAACCGCGGTCCGCGCCCGGCGTCGGGCGGACGCGCCGAACGCACGCTCACGGTCACGCGCGATCGGCCGCTGGTCCCGGTCGGCCGAATCGACGAGGCACCCCTCGACGCCACACCGGCGCCAGCCGCCACGGCCCCACCGGCGAGCGAACCCGCAGCCGCCGCCTTCACGTCCATGGAGCCCGAGCCCCTGGTACATCGGATTGACGCCTCGACGCCGCCCAACGTCGCGGCGGCACTGCAACTAATCGAGCAGGGACGACGCCTGCAGGAGCGCGGCGGCCGCAACCAGGCGCGCGAGCAATTCGAGCGCGCCGTGGCGATTGACCCGACCAATGCCTACGGTTACTTCTTTCTCGCTCGCGTACACTTCTTCAACCGCAACTATGACCAGGCCATTGCCTTCGCCAGCCGCGCCGTGGCGCTCGGCACGCGCCTCGATCCCGCCTGGCTCGGAAGGGTCTACGCCCTGCAGGGGGCGGTGTTCGAAGAGGCCGGCCGCTACCCGGACGCCCGTGACGCCTACCGCCGCGCGGTCGCGACCGACCCCAACAATCTGGCCGCCCAGGTGGGCCTCGCACGCATCGCCGGAGACGGTGGCGCCGCCGCACCCTGAGGCGTGATCGACGCGGCAAGCCACATGCGCATCCTCGGCATCGAAAGCTCGTGCGACGACACCGCCGCCGCCGTGCTCGAAGACGGCGTCGTACGCTCCAGCGTCGTCGCCTCTCAGGACAGCGTGCACCATCCCTACGGCGGCGTGGTCCCGGAACTGGCCTCGCGTTCCCACATGCGCAATGCGATCCCGGTCATCGAAACCGCTCTCGAGCGCGCCCAGGTGACCCTCGACAACATCGACGGCATCTGCGCCACCTGCGGTCCGGGTCTGGTCGGATCCCTGCTGGTCGGCCTCTCGACCGCCAAGGCCATCGCCTTCGCCCGCCGCCTGCCGTTCGTCGGCGTGAACCACCTCGAAGGTCACCTGCTCTCCCCGCGCCTGGCCGAGGACACCCCCCTGCCGTACCTCGCTCTCCTGGTGTCGGGAGGCCACACCAGCCTGTACCATGCCATCGATATCGGCCGGTACCGCTTCCTCGGCGCCACGCGCGACGACGCCGCCGGCGAGGCGTTCGACAAGGTCGCCAAGGTTCTCGGCCTCGGTTATCCGGGCGGCCGCGTTATCGACGAGCTGGCGCGTAGCGGCGATCCGAAGGCGGTGCGCTTCGCCCGCGCCCGGCTCAAGCCGCAACGCGACGGCAGCCCGTTCGCCTTCAGCTTCAGCGGACTCAAGACCGCCGTGTGGCAGTATGTGCGCGACCACCCCGTCGACAGCGATGCCGCCCGGGCCGACGTTGCGGCCAGCTTCCAGGAAGCCGTTGTGGACATGCTGCTCGGCACCACGCTCGCCGCCGCCGACACGGTGCGCTGTTCGCACCTGATCATTGCCGGCGGCGTTTCCGCCAACTCCCGCCTGCGGGCACGCGCGCAGGCCGCCGCTGCCGAGCATGGCCTCAAGGTCACCATTCCTCCCCTGCGCTACTGCACGGACAACGCCGCCATGATCGCGCTCGCCGGCGGCTATCGGCTGGCCCGGGGCGATAACGATCCGCTGTCGGTCAACGCCGCCGCGGACCTCGAGCTGTGAGCGCCACCGCCCGGGCTCGTGCGGCTCGCGGGCCGCAGCGCACCACCGACAACCGCAGCACGCCGGCCGCCGCCGTGCGCGGCGAGTTGGCGCGTCTCGGCAGACCCGCCCGCAAGGCCCTCGGACAACACTTCCTGATCGACGCGGCCGCTGCCGGCCGCATCGTCGCCCTCGCCGGCATTGCGCCGGCGGGCGAACGCGTCGTCGAGATCGGCCCGGGACTGGGCGCGCTGACGGCCCGGCTGGCGGCAACCGCCGGTTCGCTGTGGCTGGTCGAGATCGATTCCGACCTGGCGGAGCGCCTGCGCACAACCTACGCGGGCGAGCCGAAAGTGCACGTCGTCCAGGCCGACATCCTCGAGGTCGATTTAGCGTCCTTGCTGGGCCTGGGCCCGCGTGCGGTCGTGGTCGCCAACCTGCCGTACAACATCGCGACCGCGGTTCTCATGAAGCTCCTCGCACAACCGGCCTGTTTCCGGCGGCTCGTCGTGATGATTCAGCGCGAGGTCGCCGAACGCCTGCGGGCCGCGCCGGGATCGAAGACCTACGGCGCGCTGTCGGTGTTCACGCAGGCCGCAGCCGAGGTGAGGCGCGGATTCCGCGTCGGCCCGGACGCCTTCGTGCCGCGGCCGAAAGTCGACTCCGAGGTGGTCTGCATCGAACCCTACGCGACGCCACCGGTGCCGATCGCCGATCCCGGCCGGTTTCGGCAGGTCGTCCTCGCGGCCTTCAATCAGCGCCGCAAGCAGCTCGGCAACAGCCTCGCCGGCGTGCTCTCGGAGGCACCCGCCGCACTTCGCGACCTCGGCATCGATCCGGCGCGGCGCGCGGAAACCCTGAGCCTGGCCGAGTTCGCCGCCGTGGCCGCCGCGGCCCGCCACTGATGCCAGAACTGCCGGAAGTCGAGACCGTTCGCCGCACGCTGCAGCCGGTTGTCGGGCGCCGCATCGTCTCCGTCGAGGTCCGGGAACGGCGTCTGCGCCGGCCGATCGCGCCGGATTTCTCCGCCGCCCTGAGCGGCCGCACGATCGAAGCGGTGCAGCGGCGCGCCAAGTACCTGCTGTTTCGGTTGTCCGCCAACCGGGTGTTGCTCGCCCATCTGGGGATGAGCGGCTCCCTGATCATGCGCCCGGCGGGAACGGTACGGCGCGACCACGACCATGTCGTCCTGGGTCTGTCGGGCGGCATCGAACTCGCCTTCAACGATCCGCGGCGCTTCGGTCTGTTACGCGTCGCAACCCCGGACGATCTCCCCGAGATCGACGCCCTCGGACCCGATCCGGTCGCCGAGCCTCTGTCGCTGCCCGCCCTGACGGCCTTGACCCGGAAGCGCAGGACAACGGTGAAGAATCTCTTGCTTGACCAACGGACCCTCGGCGGCATCGGCAACATCTACGCCAACGAGATTCTGTTCCGCGCCGGGATCCGCCCCGGTCGCGCCGCCGCTCGCCTCACCCGGGCCGACCTTGCGCGCCTGCTCGACGCAACCACCCGGGTCCTGCGCGAGGCGATCGAGCTGGGCGGCACCTCGATCTCCGACTACCGCGACGGCCGGGGCAAGGCGGGTTATTTCCAACTCCGGTTGCAAGTGTACGACCGCGCCGCCGATCCCTGCCCTCGCTGCGAGATGCCCATCAAGCGCACCGTCCACGCCGGACGCAGCAGCTACTACTGCCCCCGCTGCCAGCGGTGAGCACAAGCAGCGCTTAACGCCGCGGCCTCAGTCGCTCAAGCACTTCAGTCGCTACACCCACCGCGTGGCCATCGCCAACCGCCGCCTCCTCTGCGTCGGCGACGGCGTGGTGCGCTTTGCCTACCGCGCCTCCGCCGACCACGATCGGCGCGAGGCGATGCCCCCCCCGGCCACCGAGTTCCTGCCCCGTCCTGCTGCATGTACTGCCGCGCGGCTTCATGCGCATCCGCCACTACGGCCTCACCGCCGACCGCCATCGCCAGCGCAAACTCCAGCGCGTCCGCAGCTTATCGGCTATCCGTCAGGCTCTTCAGTTAACGGGCTTTCCAGATAATCGCGACCCGACTTTTTCGGATCGCGCGATCGTGGGTAGCCAGGGGAATGCGATGGGCCCTGATCCGGCGCTAAGCGGAGAAGACCCAGTAGCCCAAAGGGGTTCGGAAAACCCGCCGGGTGGACGCGGAAGGCCTTGACAGATGCGATTGGGCAAGCGA
>JAKLJW010000045.1 GCA_023150935.1 Candidatus Binatia bacterium
GCCTTCCGCGTCCACCCGGCGGGTTTTCCGAACCCCTTTGGGCTACTGGGTATTCTCCGCTTAGCGCCGGATCAGGGACCGCCGGCGCGAACGATCGTTTCGCGAAGCCGCCGCGCCACGCTGCGATCGTCCGGGAGCGAGCCCTCGACCGCCAGGTCGGCGTCGACCGGTAGACCGTCGTGCGTTCCCGTGACGTGGTACACTCGCGGCGAGCGACGATCGAGCAGCAAGTTGCTGGCGATCTCCCCGCCCTCGAGGTCGACGTAAGTCGCCTTCAGAACATCCCCCGCGGCATCGGAAAGCGATTCGTTGACTTCGTCGGTGGCGATCACCTCTTCCGGCGATCTGGGCACGAACATCGACATCCGACTGGTCATCAGGAGTTGCCTGTCGTTGCTCTCGTAGTACGAAGACTCCCCAACGCCAATAGCCGTGTCGCCCACGCGCGCCACGAACACCTCCTTGTACAACGGCAGACCGAAGCGCTCGCCGGAGGCGGTCTGCATGGCGTTGGCAAGTCCGGTGACGACGCGCCGAAACGTCTGGCGGTAGCCGACCTCGTCGTGAACGCAGAGCATCGAGCCGTTGCCGCGCAACCCCACTGCCATCATCTTGACCTGATACAACTGCGGTGGACTGGTAGTATCGTCGACCAGCACGACATCGGCCGCGAAATACGGTTGATCGAAGAGAGCCCCGGCGTCGGTCGAACCGATTCCCCGCACCTTGATCTCGGGCTTGGTGCCGAGCTCCCGGAGCACCGCGCCCATGACGTTGGTGATCGGCATGGCGTTGGGCGCAACGAAACACAGAATGTCCGACTGCGTGCCAAGCGGTATGCCGATCAGATACGTAGAACGGTCGCCCTGCGGCTGGCGTACCACCGGCTCTCCCTGCGCTTCGACCGCGGAGAGGAACGCCCCGTCGGGCGCGCTGACGGGGGTCAAGGGCGACGGCGCAACTTCACGCTTCAGCGCTTCTTCCACTCGAGGCGCAGGCGGCGCGGTCGCGCAGCCCGCGGCCACGCCGACCATCGCCGCCCATCCCGAAACTGCCACCCACCTCCGCAGTGCACCGATGGTCTGCATGTCTCGTCATGCGCGAAGCACCGGGGGCCGGTCAAGCGGAGAGTGCGTCGGTGCAGCGCCCGCCGCCCATCCTCCTTAGCCCCTGCCCCTGCCCTTGCCCCTCCGCGCGGGGCAGGGGCAGGGGCTGCGGGCTCACGGCGCCAGCGGCACCGGCTGCTCCAGGTAGTCCTGCGCTTTCGTGATCCACCAGTAGCCGTCAGGCGGCGGCGAGCCGCGGCCATGGGTCGAATCGCCGACGCCGTCGCCGAAGAGGATTGCAACGATGCCGGCGTCACGCGCCGCCGCCATGTGCGAGGCCCAGGTCACCGTGGTCCCGTCGACGGACACCGAACCCGGGTAGCCCGGATCGCTTTGCCCGAAATACGCCAGCCGCTGCGCGTCGCTAGTCGAGAACCGGTCGCCAAGAAAGTAGGTCGGAGCCGAATCCTCGTAGCGCTGGTGGGTGTTGGTCAGATCGGGAAAGACGCCGCCGGTCGCGTAAGGGTTCACCGCGAGGCTGCTATTCACGTGGCCGACGGGGATTTGCCAGAGCACGACTGGCACGCCGGTCTGTTGGTGCACTCGCCCGGCGAACTCCACGTAGTTGTTCCAGTGCACCGCGTTCCAGAACCAGGTCGAATCCCACGGAGCGGCCGCCCCGCCGAAGCCGCCGTCGAGGCCGTACTTGTCGATCGAGACGAAGTCGGCCCCGTAACTCAGCACACCCGCCGCCATGTAGTACGCGGCGATGCGATCGGCCTCCAGTTGGATGCGGGCGCGGCCCGCCGCGATGCCGAGCGAGTCGGTAATGCGCATCAGACCGGTGGCCGGGATGCCGGAGCCGTCGGTGAGACTGGCCCACAGGTTGAACTGCCAGCCGAAGACCGCGTTCGGCGCTTCGCGGCCGATCAGGTAGTTGATCGCCTGCACGAGTCCGGCGACCGTGTCGGGAAAGGCCGGGTCGGTGCCGCGAACGAGAATGCCGCGATCGTAGGCGGCGTGAACCGCCGCCGTTATCTGGTGCGGCTGCAGACCCGAGAGCTGCATCATGTAGCCGAGGAAGTCCGGCTCGAGCACGATGCCGACGACGTCGTCGCCGCCTTCGCTACGGACGATCGCCAGCGCTTTCATCAGGTCGTCGAAGTAGGCGCTCATGTATGTCGAACTCTGAATATGCTCGAGATCGGTGTAGTAGCTCTCGCCGCCGTCGGGGATGTTGTAGTAAACGAAGACGGGAATCATCCCGAGCTTCTTGCTCTCGCGGATGTAGCTGGTGGCCCGCGCGCCGTTGCCTCCCGCCCAGCCGTACCAGCCGTTGAGAGGACCGCCGTTGAGGTAGATGTAGCGCATGTCGACGCGCGTGTTCTTCCGGCCGCTACCGAAGTTCCGCCACAGCGCCAGGTCGTCGGGTGTGTCTTCGCTCACCGAGCCGACTGCGAGATGCTGCGGGAAACCGGGCAGCGAACCGTCGCTATGGCGGACACGGACGCCGACGTGACGCACCGCGCCGGAGGTCGTATCGGCGATACGCACGCCGGCGCGGCCCGGCTGGCGGGCATCGATACGCAGCGTGCCCGCTCCGATCACGGCCGGGGTGACGGTGTCCGGGTTGTTGCTCGCAACCGCGAAGCTCCCGGCACCTCCACCGGCGCGCGCAAGGGTGAAGTCGCTGGTGCCGAGAGGGACCGTGATCTGCAAAGCCGGAGTGCCCGCGGCGTCGACACCCTCGATGACGATGCCGCTGCCCGGCCCGATCGTCGGCGACGGGGGCGCCCCGATTTCGATCGTGCACGACGCGCCGTTGAAAACGCAGCCGCCCGGTAGCGCCGTGCTTCCCGACGCCGTAAAGCCGATCGTCGCCATCGCGTTGGGAGCGAGCGTGCCGTTCCAGGTTTCGTTGGCAACGATGCGATGCGTGGCGGACCCGGAAAGCAACCGGCCGTTCCACAATGCGTCTATGCGATCGTTGAGGTCGAACTCCAGAGTCCAACCATTGACGGCGGTCGCTGCAGTGTTGGTGATCTGCAGGTCGGCGTTGTAGCCGCCGTCCCAGGCCCCGGTGCGGGTGAAGACGACACGCACGCCGTTGCCGGGTCGGGGCGTAACGGTCGCCGTGGCTGAGGCTGTCGCTGTCGCGGTGGCCGGCGGGCGTGTCTGGGTTGCCGTGGAAGCAGGTCGCGTCGCCGTCGCCGAGAACGTGGGCGTGAACGTCGAAGGGCGGGTCGGAGTCCGGGTCGGCGTCGGGGTGGTCACGCCACCCGTAGGCGTGCGGGTCGGCGTCCGGGTGGCAGTGCGGGGGCGCGTCGGCGTTGGGGTGGCAAGGGAGGTCGCGGTTCTGGTCGCCGTTCGAGTCGCCGCGCGGGTCGGTGTCGGGCCGCTGCCCGACCGCACGACGATGTTCGCCGGGGCCGGCGCTCCGCCCGGTGTGGCAACGAAACCGAAGGACACCTGTCCGCCGGCAGGAATATGCGGATTCCAGGTCGCTCCTCGTATCGTGTAACGATTGCCGACGCGGCTGACGAGCCGGGCATCCCACAAGCTCGTCATGGTCACCGGCTGGTCGAACTCAACCACCCAGTCGGTTAGCGAAGTCGCTTGCGAGTTGCGCACCGTCACCTGCGCCTGGAAGCCGGAACCCCAGTCGGCGGTTACTTTGTAGTCCACCGACTGGGCGTACGCCTCCACGGCAAGGATCGAACAGAACATTGCGGTCACGAAACCCCGACGAATCACAGGCATGAACATCCTCCGCGTTGATGGCGGAAGTAGGGAGCAATGGTCGTACCAGCCGGCCGTGCCCGGTGCGGAGTGGGGAGCGAATGGAACGGATCTGCGGCCGACGCCGGTAGTGTTCCTTATGGAATACAGGCGGCCGCGCTCAGTCGACCGTGCCGAGGTACAACGGCGACTCCTTGTAGCGCGCGATCGCAAAGCGTGTGACCACGCCGATGACGGCGCACACGGGCACGGCAATGAGCAGACCGACAAACCCGAACAGCGCGCCGCCGGCAAACAGACCGAACATGACCCACAGCGGATGGAGACCGACCCGTTCGCCGACCAGCCGCGGGACGAGTACGTAGTCGTTGACGATCTGACCGGCGAAGAACACCATCAGCACCACGACCACGCGCGGCCAGTTGGGCCAGAACTGGTACAGGGCAACACCGACCGAGGCGAGCAGTCCGAAGAGCGTTCCGATGTAAGGGATGAAAGACACCAGGCCGGCCGTCAGTCCGATCGTCAATCCGAAGTCGAGGCCAACGAGCGAGAGCGCGACGGCGTAGAACGCCCCAAGGACCAGGCACACGGTAGCCGTGCCGCGCGCGAAGCCGGCGAGCACCCAGTCGATTTCGCGCAATTGGGCGCGGATGACGTCCGCCTGCGCCCGCGGCAACCAGCCGTCGACGCTCTCGACGACCTTCTCCCAGTCCCGCAGTAGATAGAACGCAACCAGCGGCGTCACCGCCAGGAGGGCGACGCTATTCACGAAGGCGAAGCCGCGCGAAAGGGCTTCGTTCAGAAGATGTCCCGCCACCCCCGCCATCGACTGGGCGGCCGCCAGGGGCTGGGTCAGATCGGTCGGCGGACTCGCGCTGACGCGCGCGAGGATGCTCGCCACCAGCGGCCGCAGCGTCTCGGCGGCCGCCTCCACGTACCGTGGCAGGGCACGCACCAGCGTCGTGAGCTGCTCGACGATCGTCGGAACGATGAGCATCAGGAGCAGCGTAGCGACGAGGAAGAAGGCGACGATGATCAACCCGGCGGCGACGCTGCGCGGCACCCGCAGCGCCTCGAGCCGATCGGCGACCGGGTCGAGGAAGTACGCGATCGCCATGCCCAGAACGAACGGCAGCAGTATTGCCTTCAGTAACCATAGCGCCAGCACGAGGGCCGCCAGGATCCCCACCCAGAACACGGCGTGCCGTGCCGGCGGCAGCGTTACCGTTGGCGCCGTCGCCGGTAGCGCCACGGGGGTCGCCGCGGGGCCCGCACCGGCAGGCTCCGGGGCCGCGGGCGAGACGGGTCCGACTGGTGGCGGCAACGTGCCTGCGGTCTCCTGCATGCAAATCGTCCCCTCGGCATCTCGTGGCCGCGCTCTACGGGAACACGAGGTTGTACAGAATCGTGTGAACGATCGACAGCACGATCGCGCCGACCAACGCCGGCAAGAAACCGGCCACCTCGAAGCCGGCCACCAGGTACGACGCGAACCTGAGCATCAATGCGTTGATCACGAACAGGAACAACCCCAGCGTGACGATCGTTAGCGGAAGAGTGAGGATCTTGAGCACCAAACCCAGCGTCGAGTTGACCAGACCGATGACGATGGCGGCGATCAGTGCGGTACCGAAGCTGGCCACTCGAAAGCCCGGAACGACGTGCGCGACGATCACGATGCTCAACGCACTGAGAAACCAGTTCGTAACCAGGTACAACATAGCCTCGGCCTCCCTCTGCCCCCCGCTCCCTGCTGCCCGCTCCCTGCTACCCCCTCCCCGCTACCTGTCCCCACTCGGCGCCCCGTCTGCCGACCTCGATCGGACTTCCCACCCAGTCCTTAGATCAAATGTTGCCGGGCGGCTCAATTTGATTTCTCGGCCGCTCTTTCGCTTTCGGTCTTGCATGGTAGGCTCGCGCCGCGGGCGCGTCACCGGTGGCGCGCCCTTGCAGGAGGAAGGCTATGGCCGTAAGTCCCCGCGCCGGGAAGCCCGCCGACCCGGCAGCTCTCGTGAACGTCCCGCAGTTGATCACCGCCTACTTCGTCGAACGGCCCGACCCGGAGGTCAAGGAACAGCGCGTCGCTTTCGGAACCTCGGGACATCGCGGCTCGTCGCTGCACCGCAGCTTCAACGAGGCCCACATCCTCGCCACCACGCAGGCGATATGTATGTACCGGCGCGCGAACGGCATCGCGGGGCCGCTGTTCCTCGGCATCGACACCCACGCGCTTTCCGAGCCGGCCGCGGCGAGCGCTCTGGAAGTCCTCGCCGCCAACGAGGTCACCGTGATGCTCGATGCCGCCGGCGGCTACACGCCCACCCCGGTCATCTCGCACGCCATCCTCACGTACAACCGCGACCGCTCCACCGCCCTCGCCGACGGCATCGTCGTCACCCCGTCGCACAACCCGCCGGAGGACGGCGGCTTCAAGTACAATCCTCCCAACGGCGGCCCCGCCGATACCAGCGTGACCGGCTGGATCGAGCGGCAGGCCAACGAGATCCTCGCCGCCGACTGCCGCGAGGTGAAGCGCATACCGTTCGCCCGCGCGCGCACGGCCGCCACCACGCGTAAGCACGATTATGTGCAGGCCTACGTCGCCGACCTCGATCGGGTCGTCGACATGAGCGCGATCAAGGCCGCTGGCCTGAAGATCGGCGCCGATCCGCTCGGCGGCGCCGGTGTGGCCTACTGGGCACCGATCGTCGAACGCTACGGGCTCGACGTCACCGTCGTGAACACCGCGGTGGATCCCACCTTCCGCTTCATGACTTACGATTGGGACGGCAAGATCCGCATGGACTGCTCGTCGCCTTACGCCATGGCGAGCCTGATCGGACTCAAGGACCGCTTCGACATCGCCTTCGGCAACGACACCGACCACGATCGCCACGGCATTGTGACGCGCGGCGCCGGCCTCATGAACCCGAACCACTATCTCGCGGTGGCGATCCACTACCTGTTCCAGAACCGGCCGACGTGGCGTACCGACGCCGGCATCGGCAAGACCCTGGTGAGCAGCAGCATGATCGACCGCGTCGCCGCCAAGCTCGGCCGCCGGCTCGACGAGGTGCCGGTCGGCTTCAAGTGGTTCGTTGACGGGTTCATGGACGGGTCGCTGGGTTTCGGCGGCGAAGAGAGCGCCGGGGGCTCCTTCCTGCGGCGCGACGGGCGCGTGTGGACGACTGACAAGGACGGCATCATCATGGACCTGCTCGCGGCCGAAATCACGGCGAAGACGGGCCGCGATCCCGGCGAGCTGTACACGGAACTGACGAAGGAGTTCGGCGACCCGGTCTACGAGCGCATCGATGCGCCGGCGACGCCGGCCGAGAAGGACATTCTGAAGAAGCTCTCGCCACAGCAGATTCGCGCCACCGAGCTTGCCGGCGAGAAGATCACGCAGGCGCTGAGCAACGCACCGGGCAACGGCGCGCCGGTCGGGGGCATCAAGGTCGTAGCCGCCAGTGGCTGGTTCGCTGCCCGGCCATCGGGGACGGAGAACGTCTACAAGATCTACGCGGAGAGCTTTCGCGGCCGCGACCACCTCGTGCGGATTCAGGAGGAGGCGCGGGCCATCGTGTCCGCCGCCCTGAAGGGCGCGTGACCTCGCTGTGGCGCGCGGGTGCGGCCGCGGTTGTAGTGGCGGGGTTCCTCGTGGGCGGGCCGGCGCAGGCACTGATCGAACGCTTCATCTTCTATCCCGACCGGGTCCTCATCGGCACGCCGGCGGCGATGGGAGTGCGGTTCGAGGACATCGAGTTCCCTGCCGCGGACGGGACGAAGCTGCACGGGTGGTTCGTGCGCGGCACGCGGCCGGAAACGCTGCTCTGGTTCCACGGCAACGCGGGGAACATCAGTCACCGCATCGAGCCCCTGCGGCTGTTGATCGAGAACGTCGGCGCGAACGTCTTCATGGTCGACTACCGCGGATACGGTCGTAGTGCGGGGAGTCCGTCGGAGGCCGGCGTATACTCTGACGCGCGCGGGGCGTTGGCGTACCTGCGTGGGCGAAGCGACGTGGCGGCCGACGGTATCGTGTATTTCGGGCAATCGCTCGGCAGTGGAGTGGCGATCGAGTTGGCGACGCACGACCCGCCGCGCGGGCTCATTCTGGAGACACCGTTCACGTCGGTACGGGCGATGGCAAGCACGTTGATGCCGTTGCCCGTGGGATTCCTGTTGCCGAACGCGTTTGACAACCTTGGCCGTATCCGGGGTTTGCGAATACCGAAGCTGTTCATTCACGGCGACGCCGACGAGATCGTCCCGTACGCGCAAGGCCGGGAGTTGTATGCCGCCGCCCCGGCACCGAAGGCATTCGCCACGATCCGCGGCGCGCAGCACAACGACGTGTACGTAGTCGGCGGTACCCGCTACTTCGCGCGGCTGCGGCGGTTTCTGGACGCGGCGGGGTCGTGAGGTACGTCTCGCCGACGTTCTGATGCGCGGCGGAGGCGCTTGGTGATATGACCGGCGCCGTCGCACTAGCAAGAGGGGGGAATATGCTCACTTACATCCGGAACCCGTTGGTCGCATGTGTGGTGATGCTGCTGCTTTCATGTACCGCCCGGGCGCCGCTGGGAACCCAACCCGACGCAGCGTGGCCGGGCGTCGTCAGCGATTCCGCGGATATCCCGTTTGCGGAGCACGGCATCCTGCCGGTGTTCACGACGAGTCTGACGACCGACGGCCGGAACCTGCACCTTCGTGCCCTGGTCGGCAACCCTTACCCCGAACCGGTCGAAGGCGTGCGCACGATCTTCGAGATAATGGCCAGGCAAGACCCTGAGGGCGAGACCCTGGACCGGTTCGAGCGCGAGATGGATGTGACCATTCCCAGCGGAGAACGTGCGTCACTGCGATGGGACCTGCAAACCATGTACGCCGGCCCGGGTACGGGCGGATTTCGGCTCGTAGCCTTTGCCGTCAAGCGTGGCGGTGTCACTATGCCGCTCCCACCGGGGTGGAGAGGGGACTGACAGGCGGATCCCCTGGACGATTGCTCGAAGTTGCAGGGCGATCCTGCGAGCGGAAGCGGTTGAACCGCCTCACCCGATGGCGCCCTTCTCTTTGAGTGTGGCGATGTCGTCCCAGGTGTAGCCGTGCTCGAGCAATACCTCTTCGGTGTGCTCGCCGAGCTCGGGGGCGGCGCGGCGGATGCTCCCGGGCGTGCCGCTAAACTCGACCGGGCTGCGCACAACTCGGATGTCCTCGCCGGTGCGATGTGGCACGGTCGCAAAGGCGTCGAGGGCGCGTGCCTGCGGGTCGTCGACCACCTCGCTGACAGTCTGCACCGGTGCCCACACGAGATCGTGGGCGTCGAAGCGCGTTGCCCACTCGGCGCGCGGCCGGGTGGCGAAGATGCCATCGAGCAGTTCGATGAGCGCCATGCCGTTCTGGGCCCGCGCGAAGACGTCCGTGAAGCGCGGGTCGGCTGCCAGATCGGGGCGCTCGATAGCGGCACAGAACTGCGGCCAGTAGCGGTCGGCCTGCAACATGACGAGGTGAAACCAGCGGCCGTCGCCGGCGCGATAGTGGTTCCACAGGGGGTTCGGCACGGCGCGGCCTGTGGGGCTCGGGGTCAGGCCGGTCACCAGGCACGTCTGGATGTCGGTAGCCATCATCCACAGACCGGCCTGAAACAGGGACAGGTGCAAGTGCTGTCCTTCGCCGGTGCGTTCGCGGTGGTACAGCGCGGCACAGACGGCGCCGGCAAGCGAGAGTCCGGCCGGGTGGTCGCCCATCGCCGGCCGCTGCGTCGGCGGGGGTCCGTCCGGTTCCCCGAGTGCGGCCATGGCTCCGCTGCGCGCCCAGAAGGCCGCGTAGTCGAAAGCGGCGCGGTCCTTGTCCGGCCCGTCGAGGCCGTAGCCGGTCAGCGACGCGTAGATGAGGCGGGGGTTGTCGGGTTGTACTTCGGCGTACGAAAGACCGGCGCGCGCCAGAGCGGCCGGGCGCATGTTGGAGACGAAGACGTCGGCGCCGGCGATCAAGCGCCGCGCGACGGCGCGGCCTTCCGCGGTGTGGATGTCGGCGGTAACGCTGCGCTTGTTGCGGTTGTCGACTTCGAGCGCCGGGTTGACCGGTGGTACGAACGGAAAGCCGAGGGCCATCAATGCGCGAACCGGATCGCCGCCCGCGGGGTTCTCGATCTTGATCACGTCGGCGCCCCAATCGCCAAGCACCGCGGCGCACGCCGGTCCCGCGACCCACATGCCCATCTCCACGACTTTGATTCCCTGCAGCGGCCCCCGATTCGTAACGTCAGTCATCAGCAACTCCTTTCAACCGCCCGCAGCCCGGGTCCCCTCGCGCCCCCTCGGCTCGCCGCTGCCCCGGGTTCGGTGTCGCCATCGCCTTTGCTGTCGATCCTCCCACGGCTTACTCGGCGCTCGCTGCCGAAGCAAATATTTGCCTCGCTTTCGATACCGATACCTGTGTTGGCGGCGGCGTGAAAGCGGGCAAGTCTGGCGAAGTCGGCCGACCTTCCGTGACACGGAATTGGGCGCTCTCGCCAGCGCGCCCGGCGTCGGGCATGCTGGGTTTGTGAAGAAATCTCCCGGCAAGGCGCCGATCCCGTTCACAAGTAGCGGCCCTTCTCTCGGGACGAACGGTGTGGCGATGCGTCGGGTGATTTTTTCACAAACTCATGCTGCACTCGGCAGTGAAACGTCTGCTGGTAGCGCCGCCAAGAACCGCAGCGCGGCTACCCGTGACCTTCGTCCGGAACCCGTGGTAAGGAACCCCGGCACCTGACCGGAACTGCGGATTGCGAGCTATGGCACAGGTCGTCATCGAGAACCCCATCCTGAACTCCCCCTTCGAGGAGCCGAAGCGGCACTTCCGCTTCGATGACGAGGGCATCACGGACGAAATCGTCGACGAGCGCCGCATCAGCTCCTATTTCATCCCGATAGCCCAGCCGAAGAAGAAAGGCAGAAAACAGCTCGCCTTCGACACCGAATGGACGAAGGACCGCATCGAAGAGAACAAGGAAATCAACCGCGTCCGCCAGCGTGTCTCCATGTGGCGAGCCGGCGGCTACGTCGGCGTCACGCCGACCACGAGCGCCCTTCTCCAATACTGGCGCAATCCCGAGCGCGAACGAAAGCTCTTCTTCTGCCAGATCGAGGCCCTCGAAACCGCCATCTACATCACCGAGGTTGCGAAGAAATACGGCGACGCCTGGATTGAGAACCACATCCGCTCTGCAAACGACAGCTCGAACCCCGGCCTTCCCCGGATGGCCCTCAAGATGGCCACCGGGTCCGGCAAGACCGTGGTCATGGCCATGCTCATCGCCTGGCACACGTTGAACAAGCTTGCCGACCCGCAGAATGCGCACTTTAGCGACGCGTTCCTCATCGTCACCCCCGGAATCACCATCCGCGACCGGCTCCGTGTCCTCCTCCCGAACGACCCGAACAACTACTACCGACAGCGCGACATCGTGCCCGGCTACGTGCTGGAGAAGCTCGGGCGCGCAAGTATCCTCATCACCAACTTCCACGCTTTCCGGCCGCGCGAGAAGGTCCAGGCCGGAAAGCTCACGAAGTCGATTCTCGCCAGAGGCGGCAACGGTGCGTTCACCGAAACCCAGGACCAGATGGTCCGGCGTGTGTGCCGGGAGCTGGGCTCCAAGAAGAACATCGTCGTCATCAACGACGAGGCCCACCACTGCTACCGGAGAAAGCCCGACGGCGAGGAAATCACTCTCAAGGGCGACGAGCGCAAAGAGGCGGCGAAACGGGACGAGGAGGCCCGCGTCTGGATTTCCGGCCTCGAAGCCGTCAAACGGAAGATCGGTGTGAAGGTCATCCACGACCTTTCCGCGACGCCGTTCTTTCTCCGCGGCTCTGGCTACCCGGAGGGAACGCTCTTCCCCTGGGTGGTTTCCGACTTCTCTCTCATCGACGCCATCGAGTGCGGGATCGTGAAAGTGCCGCGCGTTCCGGTTGCGGATGACTCCGTGGTCGGAGAGCAGCCCACCTACCGTGACCTCTGGCTTCGCATCCGGGACCACCTCCCCAGGAAGGGACGCGGGACCGAAGCCGTGGGCGGCGAGCCGAAACTCCCCGCCGAGCTGGAAGGCGCGCTCCACAGCCTCTACGGAAACTACGAGAAATACTTCGCGCTCTGGAAGAAGAACGACGACGCCCAGGCAAAGGGTCTTACGCCGCCGGTCTTCATCGTCGTGTGCAACAACACGAACGTCTCGAAGCTCGTCTTCGACTACGTCGCCGGATGGGAGAAGCAGATCAAAGGGAAGACCGTTGTCGTTCCGGGACGGCTCCCCATCTTCAGCAACGAGAAGAACGGAGGATGGAGCGCTCGGCCGAATTCCATTCTCGTCGACAGCGCGCAACTCGAATCCGGCGACGCGATGAGCGCCGACTTCAAGAAGATGGCAGCGCGCGAAATCGACGAGTTCAAAGCCGAGTATCGCGTGCGGTTCCCCGGCCGCGACGCGGAGGCTCTCACCGACGAAGACCTTCTTCGCGAAGTCATGAACACCGTCGGGAAGGCCGGAAAGCTCGGCGAGGACGTGAAGTGCGTCGTGAGTGTTTCCATGCTCACGGAGGGATGGGACGCGAACACGGTGACACACATCCTCGGCGTGCGCGCCTTCGGAACGCAACTTCTCTGCGAACAGGTGGTCGGCCGCGCGCTTCGGCGTATGAGCTACGCACCGGCGCCGCAGTCCATTTCCTACGCCGGGCAAACGGCGACTTTCGAGGGCTTCCCTCCCGAGTATGCCGAGGTTTACGGCGTTCCCTTCTCCTTCATCCCGTGCAGCGGCTCCCAGAAAGAGCCCAGGCCCGGCCCCCTTCCGACCCGCGTTCGCGCGCTCGAAGACCGCAGCCAGTGCGAAATCGCCTTCCCGCGGCTTCTGGGCTACCGCTACGATGTCGGCGAAGAACGCATCGAGGCGCGCTTCACCGACGACTCGAAACTCGCGCTCACCACGGCCGACCTTCCGACGAAGACGGAGCTGGACCCCATCGTCGGAGAGAAGAGCGTGCACACGCTCGACGAGCTTCGCCAGCGCCGCGAGAACGAAGTCGCTTTTGTCGTCACGCGCCGCACGCTGGAGAAGTATTTTCGCGACGACGATGGAGGGGAGAAGCCGTGGCTCTTTCCACAGCTACTTCGCATCGCGAAGCGCTGGATCGAAGAATGCCTGACTTGCAAGGACAACACCTTCCCCCAGCTTCTCCTTCTCGCCGAGTTCTCCCACGATGCCGCAGACCGCATCTACAAGTCCGTCGTTACGGCAACCAACGGCGCGCCCGCCGTGAAACCGATTCTCCGCACTTACGACACCGTGGGCTCGACGCGCTACGTGGACTTCGACACGACGCGGAACGTCTACTCGACACGGCCCGACAAGTGCCACGTCTCGCATGTCGTCGCGGACACGGGTTCGTGGGAGCAGAAACTCGCGGAGAGCCTGGAGGACATGGACGAGGTGGTCCGCTACGTGAAGAATCACAACCTCGGGTTCACCATCCCCTACTCGTTCAACGGCGAGGAACACCAATACCATCCGGATTTCGTCGCGTGCATCGACGACGGCCACGGCCGCGCTGACCTTCTTCACCTTCTCATCGAGGTCACCGGCGAAAAGAAGAAGGACAAGGCCGCGAAGGTCACGACCGCGCGCACCCTCTGGGTTCCCGCCGTGAACAACCACGGGGGTTTCGGCCGCTGGGCGTTCCTCGAGGTCGTCGATCCGTGGAGCGCGAAGGCCATCATTCGCTCCGCCGTGCGCAAGGAGCGTTCTGCGGTATGATGCTCACGGAGATTCAGGATCTGGTCGGAAAGGGGCGTTACGAGTTCAGCGAACACGCTCAGCGAGAGCGGCTCGATGACGACCTCGACGTGAGTGAGATCGAGGTCGCGTTGCTCGCCGGGGAGATCCTGGAGCAGTACCCCGATGACCCTCGCGGAGAGAGCTGCCTCGTGCTGGGTTTCGCCGGCACACGCCCGGTCCATGTCGTCGCCGGCTGGGCATCGCGGGGCGACCTCGATCGTGCAATTCTGCGTCTGATCACCATTTACGTGCCGCAGCCGTCCAAGTGGAGCGACCCGCGCACGCGAGGAGGAAAGTCATGAAGACGTTTGCCGACTGTTCGTTTTGCGGCGGCCAGGTCGACGAAGCGAGGATCACCTATGACTACCGCCGCCGAGGACACTTGCTGGTGTTCGAAAACGTCGCCGCGGGCGCCTGCCGGCAGTGCGGGGAAAAGTACTTTTCGCCGGATGTGCTGAAGCGCATGGACGAAGCGTTCCACGATGTGTTCGAACGCCAGAAGCCGCCGGCCCGGATGCTGCAAGTTCCTGCCGTCACGCTGTGACGATGAATCCGCAGATTACGCAGATTTTCACGGATTCGGAGGGGTCGAGGGACCAGCGCACTCATGCGATCATTGGCGCCGCGATGAAGGTTCATCGCCAGCTCGGTCATGGCTTTCTGGAGGCCGTCTATCAGGAGGCTCTGGCAATCGAGTTTCGCAATCAGGGGATTCCGTCTCAGCGCGAGGTTCCCATTGCCGTTCGGTACAAGGGCGAATCTTTGTCCTGTACCTACCGAGCGGATTTTCTTTGCTTCGAAAGCGTCATCGTCGAATTGAAGGCTCTGACCGCCCTCGGTGGCACCGAAGAAGCACAGGTGATCAACTACCTGAAGGGAACCGGTATCGAAGTAGGTTTGCTCCTGAACTTCGGGGCGGCGAGCTTGCAGTTCAAGCGTCTCGTCTTCTCGAGGGAGCATCTGCGAAAATCCGCGAAATCTGCGGACTAGTTCATGGCGACCAAAAAGAACTCTCGGACGTCGATTCCCGTCGACTCCTTCCGGCACAAGGACAAGCGAAAGAACATCCCCACGGAAGAGCTGCGCGACTTCGTGGCCGAGGAAGAGGAGAACTACTCGACGATGCTCTACCCGCGGGACCCCTCACTCGACCCGCAGCTCGTATGGACCGGGAAGGACAAGCAGGACCGAGCCGACCTCGCCGTTCCCGTGGTTCCCATCTACATCCAGGAGAAGATTCACCCCCAGGCGCTCGTCGAGAACCTTCGCGACACCGCCGGCGGCGGCGCCGGCGAGCCCGAGCACCAGCTCTTCCTCGACTTCAACGGGCTCGATGCGCACGACTTCGAGCAGAAGGTCGACTTCTACCGGCACGACCAGAACTGGTCGAACCGGATGATTCTCGGCGACTCCCTTCTCGTCATGACCAGCCTTGCCGAGAAGGAGGGCCTCAAAGGCAAGGTCCAGATGATTTACGTGGACCCGCCCTACGGCATCAAGTTCGGCTCGAACTGGCAGGTCAGCACCCGCAAGCGCGACGTGAAGGACGGCAAAGCCGAGGACGCCACGCGCGAGCCCGAGCAGGTGCGTGCGTTCCGGGACACCTGGCAACTCGGCATCCACTCGTATCTCGCCTACCTTCGCGACCGCCTCGTTGTCGCACGCGAGCTTCTCACGGAGACCGGCAGCATCTTCGTCCAGATTGGCGACGAAAACGTTCACCTCGTGCGCTCTGTTCTCGACGAGGTCTTCGGCAGCGAGAACCAGGTCGTCACCATCCTCGTGAAGAAGAAGGGCGGCCAACGGTCCGGATACATTGACCCCGTAAACGACTATCTACTCTGGTATTCGAAGACGCCCCGCAACACCCAGGGAGGCGGTCCGAAGTTTCACGCCGTCTTCGCGCCCCGCGCGCTTGATGACGAGACCACCGACGAGTTCAGCCGTGTGGAGCTGCCCAACGGGGGACAATATCCCTTGCGTGCTGTGCAGATACGGAAAGGCGAAACTATCGATTACCGTCGACAGATATCGCAGCTCTTCATTGACCATCCCGGTGCCCAGCTCTTCCGACCGTGGCCAATCACCAACGGTGGGACCCGAGCAAACCAGATGGACCCCATCACCTTGGACGGGAAGGTATACCGCCCTCCAACGGGGAGGTGCTGGTCGCACACGAGTCGAACGGATGATGCCTCATTCCCAGGAATGGAGCGTGTCAAGCTTGCCGACCGCTTAATCGCATCGGGAACGTCCCTGGACTTCAAACGCTACCTTTCCGATTTCCCGTTCAAACTGGTTTCGAACTGGTGGGACGGCTTAGGAGGAGCAGCCGACCCGATTTACGTGGTGCAGACGAATCCGGAAATCGTCAAGCGATGCATCTTGATGACTACAGACCCGGGGGACCTTGTGCTCGACCAAACATGCGGGAGCGGCACGACAGCTTTCGTCGCGGAGCAGTGGGGCCGCCGGTGGATCACCATCGACACGAGCCGCGTCGCTCTCGCGATTGCACGCACACGGTTGATGGCTGCCCAGTACCCCTACTACTTGCTCGCCGACTCACCCGAGGGGGTCCAAAAGGAGATGGAAATCACGGGCAAGATCCCCCCGCCCCACAAGACTGAAGGCGACATCCGGAAGGGCTTCGTCTACAAACGCGCCCTTCGCGTTACGTCTGGGGTTATCGCGAACAACCCGGACATCAAGCAGGGGATGAGCCGTAAGGACATCGACCGCGCCATCGCTCGGCATGCAGACCAGGAAACGCTCTACGACCAGCCCTTCGAGGACGGAAAGCGCATCCGCGTCACCGGCCCCTTCACCGTCGAGAGCCTGTCGCCGCACCGTGTCCTGTCCGCAGATTCATCCGCAGATTGCGCAGATTACGCAGATTCGGATTCAAGAGATTCCGATCTGCGAAAATCTGCGCAATCTGCGGACATCTCCTCCCCCGACTTCGCCACCATGATTCTCGACAACCTCCGCAAGGCCGGCGTGCAGAACACGAAGAAGAAGGAGCGGCTCACTTTCGATACGCTGGAGCCGCATCCGGGAACGTGGGTTCACGCCGCCGGCACCTTCGCCGGTGACGACGGGAAGAAGAAACGCGTCGCCGTGTCCATCGGCCCCGAGCACGGGACCGTCGGCCCGCAGCAGGTGAAGGAAGCCGCCAAGGAGGCGGTGCAAGGCGTCGGCTTCGACCTTCTCATCGTGTGCGGGTTCGCGTTCGACCCGCACGTCGCCGAGGAGGCAAAGCGCTACGGGAAGCTTACTGTGCTTCCGGCGCGCATGAACCCCGACCTCGCCATGGGGGACGAGCTACTCAAGAAGACCGGTGCCGGGAACCTGTTCATGGTTTTCGGCGAGCCCGACCTTCAGGTGAAAAAGGCGAAGGACGGAAAGCTCGTCGCGCAGCTGAAGGGCGTCGACATCTACGACCCGACCACCGGCGAGATCCGCTCGTCCTCCACGGACGACATCGCCTGTTGGTTCATCGACACGAACTACAACGGCGAGAGCTTCTTCGTTCGCCACGCCTACTTCACCGGCGCCGACGAGCCCTACGAGAAGCTCAAGCGCGCCCTGCGCGCCGAAATCAACGAGGAGGCATGGACGGCGCTCCACAGCACCGAGAGCCTCCCCTTCGCGAAACCCGAGACCGGAAAAATCGCCGTGAAGGTCATCAACCACTACGGCGACGAGGTGCTCAAGGTGTTCGAGGTCTGAGGCGGCAGGAACTCCGGGGAGCTTTCTTCCAACGCGCACACTCTGCTCTGGCAGAGCGCCGCGAAGCGCAGCACATCAGCGGCAAGGAGCCGCACGGTCTGCCCAGGGTCCTCGCTATTGGTGGCTTCCCGGTGGGCCTCGTCGCCCGCACTCACCAATCCGCGACGCGCGGCACCAGGGGCCAGCGCCAGCCCGGGGGGGCCTTGAACTTCTGCCACGCGCCCTCGGGTTGGGCGAGGCGGTCGGCGATCGTCAGCAGCACCACCGGGTTGTGGCCGATCCCCAGGTGACTGCTCTCGACCTCGATGTTTTCGGCCGTGTCGCCGGGATCCGAGACACAGCTCTGCCACGGAGCAATCCCGTCGGTGCGGCTGTAGATCGACGTCATCGGCACCGGAATCGGTTGGCGAAGCTGCTCGGTGAGCGCGGCGTCCTCGGGTCGCGGCGCACGCTGCCGCAAAACGGCGGGCACGTTGGTGGCATCGACGTCGCGGAACGGGCTGCCGAGCGTAATTACCTGACGGACCCCCTCGGGGAACCGGCGGGCCAGCTCGCGGGCGTATATGCCGCCGAGGCTCCAGCCGATCAGGCTCATCCGCCGGGCGTAACGCTGGAACAGCTCGGCGAAGCGCTCGCCGAGTTTGGCCACCAGTTCCGGGCTGGGCCCGTCGTTGCGCCCGAGTTTCCACCCGTGGGCGCCGTATCCGCGATCGCGCAAGAAGCCACGCAGAACGCGGGTCGAGAAATCGCCCGCCATGAATCCCGGCAAGACGAGCACCGGATGACCGTCACCGCGAGGTGCCCGCTTCAAGACCGGATAAGCCAGCGCCGCAGCGCCAAGCTCGAAAAGCGCCCGGCCTTCGAGAAGGAGCAGGCCGACACTCGGCCGCCGAATCACAGGAGGGTTGGCCATAAATCATATGGTGAACAACTGAGAGGGGAAGTCAAGGAAGGGATTGGGGCCGTCAGGCCCCCCCTCAATGGCTTTCCTCCCAGGGATCGAACGCGGGGTCCAGCGGCGGCAGGCGGCCCGCGTCTCCGATGACTTCGCCGCCGACCACGCGGCGCATCAGGTCGCTTTCGAGGACGGCCGAGGCGGCACTCACGCCGCCGTGCATCACGCCGCCAATGCCGTGACCGGAGGGGGCACTGGCCCCGCACAGGAAAAGGCCGGGAATCTCGGTGCTCGGGCCCAGACGTAGTGGGCCCATCTGGTCGACGGCGAACTCGATACCGTAGGAGGTGCCGCCGGTGGAGCGCGTGAACCGCTCCTGGGTCAGCGGCGTGGCCGTCTCCCGCCAGTGGATGTGCTCGCGGAGGTCCGGCACGATGCGCTCGCCGGCGGTGATGAGGCGTTCGGAAAGGTCCGCCTTGCGGCGGCGGTACTCTTCGTCCTGATGATACGCGTTGTCGCCGAGGTCGACCGGGCCAGTGCTGACGTTCCAGAACTCGTAACTCCGCGGCACGACGGTCATTATCTGCAGGTTGGTGTGCCCCTTCGGCGCCAGGCGCGGATTGGCCGGGTCCTTGAGGGAAGTGATCGTTACGTAAATGAAGTCCTCGTCGGGTATCTGCCCGGCATCGAGGGTGCGGTACACGGCCTCGATGTCGTAGCTGCCCCACATCATGTAGTTCGTGTTGGGCATCCCGCGCGCGACGAGATCGGTGTCCAAGCCGAGGTACACGACGAATATGGGGAGCGACATACGAAAGGCGTCGACGCGGGCAACGGTGTCCGGAGTGAAGTGCTTGGGACCGACGAGGCCGTGCA
Source organism: Candidatus Binatia bacterium (assembly GCA_023150935.1). Lineage (NCBI taxonomy): Bacteria > Candidatus Binatota > Binatia (SeqCode) > Binatia bacterium. The sequence goes on from JAKLJW010000045.1 coordinate 19,109, forward strand.
CCGTGCGTTTGAGATCGGCGTTGGAAACGACGATCGGCGCGTCGATCTCGACGCCCGTGTTGCCGAGGGTTACCCCGGCGACGCGGCCGTTGGCGATGCGAATGCGCTCGACGGGGGCACGCATCCGCACCTCGCCGCCGTAGGCCCGGATCGCCTCGACGAGCCGGGCGGCGACGATCTGGCCGCCACCCTCGGGATAGAAGGCGCCCTGCATGTAGTGGTCGGTCAGGCCGGCGGCGAGGCCGACCGGGGTGCGCGAAGGCGGAACGGCATAGTCGCCCTGTTCGCCCAGGAGCACGGCCTGCGCGCGCTGCGACAGGCCGTGCTCGGCGAAGAGATCGGTTACCGGACGCGGGCCCCAGAGGAGGAAGTTGGGATGCGCGGTGGCGAGTTCGACCATGTCGACCTGGCGGCTCGACATGGCCCGGAAACCGTCGGCGACATCGCGGAAGATGTCGACGACAGCGGCCAGAGCCTGCGCCTCGTCGGGGAAAGTTTCGAGCAGGCGAGTGCGGTAGCGATCCCACCCGGCCGGCACCTTGAAGGTCAGATCCGGGAACAAGAGCGTCGTGTAGCCATCCGGATCGAGCGGCCTGAAGGCAATCCGCTCGTCGAGGCCGGCGCCACGCAGGATGCGGGCGATGGAGCCTTCCTTACCGCATTGGCCGATGTAGTGAACCCCGACGTCGAACTCGTACAGACCCGTCTTCAGCTTGCGGCGAAACGTCTGGGTATTGCCTCCGGCAACGTAGTGGCTCTCCAGGACGAGAGTACGCTTGCCGCTGGCGGTCAGATAGGCGGCGCAGGTCAGGCCGCCCAGGCCGGCGCCAACCACGATCGCGTCCCACTGCTCGCGTGCCGAATTGCTCATCGTGCTCTCCTTCCGGGACAAACGGCCCTTTCGTCCGTGCACCCTTCGCGACACTGCCGACAAGAGCGCAGGCACAAGGCCTGCCCCTACCGTTCGGATGACGCCGTGTGTTCAAGGTCCCGCGGACGAGTCTATCGGCGTTCCCTTCTGCGCGGAGCGCGGCGCCGCCGTGCCGCCTGGCGCATCGAGTACAATGCGAGGTTTACGTCGTCAATGGTTAGCAGAGGCTTCGCGTTCCCGGTGGTGTTTGCGGTGGCGAAGCCGTATCGTGCGGGGCGCCAGACGGGAGGAACATATGCAACTGCTCGATCGGTATCTACGTTATGCGGCGGCTTTCGAAACCGCATACGCCAGCGATGACTGGAACGTGCTCGACCCGTTGTTCACGGAAGACGCGGTGTACGAGACCATTGCGGCGCCGCCATTCGGCACCGTCTGCAACGGACTCGCGGCGATCAAAGCCTTCTTCACCCAGTCGGTGAACGGATTCGATCGGCGGTTCGATACCCGCAACGTCGAGATCGTCGAGGGCCCGACCGAGCGGGACGGTACGGTGTGGATCCGCTGGGCTGCGACCTATACGCGAGCCGGGCTGCCGGCATTGCGCATGGAGGGCGAGGAGACGGCGGTGTTTGCCGGGGACCGCATCGCTCGACTGGAAGACCGCATTCCCGAAGCGCAGGGCGAGACCGTGCTGCGGTACCTTGCGACCCACGGCGACGGCCTGAAGCCGCTGGCCTGACCCGCCGGCGACGGCGCGCCGGTCACCACCGGGGACGATTTTCCATGAGTCAACGGACCGCGTTCGAAGTCGTCGTCGTGGGAAGCGGGATAGCGGGTGCGTCGCTCGCCCACTTCCTCGCCGCGCGGGGTTGCAGCGACGTGCTGCTGCTCGAACGAGAGGCGCATCCCGGCTACCACTCCACCGGCCGCAGCGCCGCGGTTCTGGTCGAGTGGGACCCGGTGCCGGCGTTACAGGAACTGGTGCGGCTGGGCGGTCGGTTTCTGCGCAATCCGCCGGCGGGATTTGCGGACAACCCCCTTCTCGATCCGGCGGGTATTGTGGTCACGTTCGAGGAACCGGTGTGGAGTGCGGTGCGCGAGACCCTGCCGTGGCTCGCGGAGCGCGGCACCGCCGTGGTCGAGCTTTCCACGGCGGCAATTGTCGAGCGCATTCCGGTGTTGGCGCCCGAATGGGTGGCCGGCGGCGTGTTGCTTCCCGAGGACGGTCACATCGACGTACACGAGCTGCTGTGGAGCTACCTGCGGCATGCCGCCCGCGCCGGGGTCGAGCGCCGCTGCGGAGTCGAGGTCACGGGTGTGCAGGTCGAGCGTGGGCGCTGCCGCGGGGTCGTGACCGCCGCCGGCACGCTGGAGGCACAGTGGGTGGTCGACGCGGCCGGTGCGTGGGCAGAGACAGTGGCGCGGATGGCCGGCGCGACCCCGATCGCGTTGACGCCGCATCGCCGCACGGTTGTCACGTTCGCGGCCCCCGACGGTCTCGACGTGCGCCGATGGCCGCTGGTGTCGAACGAGACGCAGCGCCTCTATTTCAAGCCGGAATCGGGCGGTTTGATGGCGAGCCCGATGGACGAGGACCCGTTGCCGCCGTGCGATGCGCGGCCCGACGAGCTGGTCGTTGCCGAGACCGTAGCGCGGATCGAGAAGCTGGCCCCGCGCCTTGCCCCGCGCAGCCTGCGACGTACGTGGGCCGGTCTGCGCACGTTTGCACCGGACCGCGTACCGGTAGTCGGCAGGGACCCGCAGGTGGAAGGCTTCTTCTGGCTGGCGGGGCAAGGAGGCTGCGGTATCGAAACCAGCCCGATCCTCGGCCAGATCGCGGCCGACCTCATCGTCGAGGGCCGCACGGACCGATTCGACGCGGCGGTGCTCTCTCCGGCAAGGTTCGGGTAGGCGACGGGGCCCGCTCGGCGGGTCGCATCGATCCGTGCGGTCGCTTCTTTCACCCCCTGAAGATCTCGTAGGTTCTGGTCTTGCCGTCGCTGGCGCGCCGCAGCCGGACGCTGATCACGCCGTCGCTGTCGCACGAGTAGGTTTCGGCAACGGCCTCCCGGGCGAGGTCGTCGCAGGGACTGATGTCGGCGGCCGAAACCGCGCGTTCGACCGGAATCGACGGGTCGTAAGGGAAGAAGACATCGGACCAGTGGCGCACCCCGAGTACGGGCGTTCCTTGCCGATCGACGCTGGCGCATTCGAGGTAGCGCAGGTGACCGATGTTGTGCCGCGGGGTGTACTCGACGCTGAGTTCCACCGGCGGCTCGCCGCGGGCGGGCAAGCGCTGCCCGGCGGGAAAGATCGGCGCGAAGTACTCGCGCCGGCCGAAATCGGCAAGGCGAATGACTCCGAAGTGCCGTGACAGGATGTCGCGCAGCGTCAGGGTCTCGGCACTGAGAATGGCGGCTCCCATCGCCGTCGCCGTGAAGGGTTTGTCGGTCATGACCAGCCGAGATTGCGGGAAGCGGGCGGCCAGCAACAAGCGCACGAGCGGCAGCTTCGACGAGCCGCCCACCAGATAGAACGCATCGATCGATTCGGGATCCACCCCGGCGCATTGTGCCGGCGAACCGGTCGCCAGCGACCAGGCGGTCTCTATCGCGGGCGCGATCGTCGCGGTGAGGCGGTCGAAATAGAGCGACACCGGGATGGTGACGGGGCTGCCCGGGAGTCCGATGTCCCGTGGCGTCAGGGAAAGTGTACGAACCGTCCCCGAAGATATGCTTTCCTTTTGCTGGCACGCGTGCCGGACAAGCTGATCGCGTTGCAGCGGGGTCAGGCTATCGAGGCTAACGCCCAGGGCATCGGCAAACAGGCGTGCGAGGACGAGGTCGAGGTCGTCGCCGCCGAGCGTTTCGATGCCGGCCGTGTCGAGTACGTTGAAATCGGTGCCTTCGATGCGCACCAGCGAGGCGTCGAACGTGCCACCGCCGAAGTCGAAAACGATTACCGTGGCGTGCAGTTGGCGCGCTTGAGTGCGGTTGCCGAGGACGGCACGGTCGGCATACTCGATGGCCGCCGCCGTCGGCTCGTTGAGCGTGGCGACCACCTGGAAACCGGCATCGCGAAAGCATCCCCGGGTGACATATCGCTGTGCTCCGTTGGCATTGGCGGGCCAGGTAATGGCCGCCTCCAGGGTCTCGTCCTCGGCAAAGAGTCCGGAGCGCAGTATCGACGCCCGCAAAGCGGCCGCAAACCCACTGAGGACGACTGCCGTATCGAAGCCGCCGGGGTACACGGCCTCGCCACAGCGCCCGCCGCCCACGTAGTCGCGCAGCAAGCGCTTGATCGAGCGGATAATACTGTAGCGCCGTTCGCCGCCCGGTCGCGCCGTGCAGCGTTCCGCATCCGGTCCGTACAGGAACTCTCCCGTGTCATGGTCGAAGGCCAGCAGCGACGGAAACACGTCACGCACAACCTGGCCGATTGCCGTATCGGTGACGTGCGGAACGACCGGGTAACGGCCACGGTCGCTGCAGACGACTACCGTGTTCGTGGTGCCGAAGTCGATGCCGAGGCGCGCCATCGCTCAGCTCCGACTGACGGCAACAGCAGCCTTCGACAACACCCGGCCGCGTGCGGTGCGGTAGCCGGGCCTGACGGTCTCGACCACGAGCCCGTCGGGCACGCCGTTGCCGCGGCGTTCTTCGACAATGGCGTGAATGATGGGGTCGACGATGTCCATCGGTTCGGCGACGAACGGCAGGGCGCCGAGGCTCTGGAGCACCTGATCGAGCCGCTCGACGATGCGCCGGTTGTCGCCGTCGGCGTTGCCGGCTTCGCCGCGCACGTCGGCGAGGGTCTTCATGACCGACTCGAGGCGTTGCTCCACCAGTTCGCTCAGCAGGCGGCGCAGCGACGACACCGACGCCTCGATTTCGTCGTCGAGGGCCGGCGGGGCGAGCAGCCGGTCGAGCTGGCTTTTGAGATCGCTGACCGTTTCGAGGGTAGACGTGTGCTGTTGCTCGATGAGGCCACGGATCGTGGCGAGTTCCTTACGCAGTGCAGCCAAACGATCCTCCTCCGCCGGCGGCGGCAGGGGCGCCGGGGTGGCAACCGCCGGCGTGCCCAGGGGCACCGGCGGTTTCGTGACTGCTGCGGCGGCGGCTCGGGCGGCCGCGGCGAGGGTTTTCGGTGCCGCGGCCGGGGATGTCGGCGCGGCAGCGGCGGCGGCGGTCGTGGGTCGGACAGTGACGGTTTGAGCTGTGGTTTTCGCGGCGGCAGTGGGGCGGGCGGGCGGACGCGGCGCCGTTGCGGACGGCGTCGCCAAAACAGGCGCGGGTTTACGCGTGGTCTTCTTGACGGTCGGGGCAGCTTTCCGGGTGGTCACGGTTGCTTCTCTCCTTGGTTCGAACGCGATGTTGTGAGAACGAGCCTTTCCATTTGCCACGGATTCGGTTCCGCCGCCAGTGTCGCAGCGGTGTCGGGTTGAGGGCCACTCAAAGTCGCTGACGGAGCCTCGATACGCCGCCAGAAGAAGGCGGCTACTCGGCCCGAACGGATTCCAGGTTCCGTAATGCCTGAAAACCGTTCGCCCCACGGCGAACGACTTCGCCGTGGCCCTCGGTGTCGGGTGTTGCAGTTCGAGTCGAGCGCTCGGCGCCATTTGTAATTGCGCTTGACCGGCGCGCACCTCTGCTGCTATCTGCGAGGCACGCTTCGGACGTAAAACAGAACAAACGAGATCCGGCAAATCGGTGGAGGTTGTTGCGGCGCAGGCGGTTCTTGCTCGGCGGCTCGATCCCGTTTCGAGCCGGTGTGGTCGTGCGTCTGGCGGCCGCGAATTGCGGGAGATCCGGCCATGACCGCAGCGCGCGTAACCATGCGGCCAATCCCCGCCCCGCCACCGCTGGTGATTCGCGGGTTCTCGGTCACCCTGCCGGTCGCTCAGCTTGCCAGTCCTGACGTTCCCAGCATTGCCGAGGCGCTGACCGGGAAGGTCGCTCAGGCGGGCGACCTGTTCCGAGACGCGCCCATAGTCATAGATCTCAAGGAAGTCGGCGACGTCGACGTCGATCTCGGCGCGCTGGTGACGGCCTTTCGAGCCCACGGCATGCAGCCGGTCGCCGTTGGCAACGCCAGCGCTCGCCAGCAGGATGCGGCGCGCGGCGCCGGGCTCGCTATCCTGAGTGGCGGACGGACCAGCGGGCGCGACGCGGCACCCGCGCGGCCCGAGGCGCCGACGGAAGAGCCGGTGGCGCCGCGGCTGGTAACAAATCCGGTCCGGTCCGGCCAGCGTGTCTATGTCGCTCACGGCGACCTCGTCGTCATCGGTCAGGTCAACACCGGTTCGGAGGTGCTGGCTGCCGGCAACGTACACGTTTACGGGCCGTTGCACGGCCGCGCCGTGGCGGGTGTGCGCGGCGATACGACGGCGCGGATTCTGACCACCTGTTTCGCGGCGCAGTTGGTGGCAATCGCCGGCGTTTACCGGGCACTCGATGACGACGTGCCAGCGGAAGTGCGCGAGAAGCCGGCGCAGGTTTTTCTGGTGGGAGATCGGTTGGTCATCGAACCGTTAGCTGTCGGCGGCGAACACGTCCGCAAGACGGCGTGAGGGAGCGTGACGTGAGCAAGATCATCGTCGTCACATCTGGAAAGGGCGGCGTCGGGAAAACGACGACCAGTGCCAGCTTCGCAGCCGGCCTGGCCAAGCGCGGACACAAGACCGCCGTCCTCGACTTCGACATCGGGTTGCGCAACCTCGACCTGATAATGGGCTGCGAGCGGCGTGTTGTTTACGACTTCATCAACGTCATCAACGGCGACGCCAACCTCAATCAGGCCCTGATCCGCGACAAGCGGCTCGACAATCTGTACGTCCTGCCGGCCTCGCAGACGCGGGACAAGGACGCGCTGACGCTGGACGGCGTCGCCAAGGTCCTGCACGATCTGCAAAACGAGATCGGGTGCGAGTACGTCGTCTGCGACTCCCCCGCCGGCATCGAGAAAGGCGCCTTTCTGGCTCTGTATTTCGCCGACGAGGCGATCGTCGTCACCAATCCCGAGGTGTCGTCGGTGCGCGACGCGGACCGCATCCTGGGCATCCTTTCGTCCAAGTCGCGCCGGGCCGTCGAGGGGTTGGAGCCGGTCAAGGAACACCTGCTGATCGCACGCTACGATGCCCGGCGCGTCGTCGGCGGCGAGATGCTGAGTCTCGAAGACGTCAAAGGCATTCTCGGCATACCCATTCTCGGGGTAATTCCGGAGAGTCCCAACGTGCTGAATTCCTCGAACATCGGAACCCCGATAATTCTCGACGGCGGCGACCCGGCCGCCCTGGCCTATCGCGACGTCGTTGCCCGCTATCTCGGCGAGGACGTTCCGTTGCGGTTTCTCGACCCGGAGAAGAAGGGCCTGCTCCGGCGGCTATTTGGGAGCTGATCGATGGCGCTGATCGACTTTTTCTTCCGCCGCAAGCCGCAAACGGCGGCCGTCGCCCGCGAACGGCTGCAGATCATTCTCGCCCACGAGCGGGCAACCCGGCATGCACCGGAGTTCCTCCCGGCGCTGCAGCAGGAGATTCTCAAGGTCGTCGAGAAATACTTCCCGATCGATCCTGAAACCGTAAAACTGCACGTCGAACGGCACGCGACGTTCGCCAAACTGGAACTCAATATCGCACTACCGGCGGAGAGCGCTCCGGCGGCCTCTTGAATCGACACATCACCCCGCCGGCGGCGCCGGCGGAAGCGCGGTCGCCGCTGAGAGCGGGTCGGAAGACGCCTCGGCGCGCGTCGCGGCGGCCTCCCGGAACCGTCCGATACGCGGCCTGAAAAAGCCGACGCCGGCGCTTTGCCGCGACGCTTTACCCGGCCACTTCCAACGCCACCACCGTGGCCAGCGGATCGATGTCCGCTTCGGGGATGCGTATCGTCACCTCGCCGACGGGGTCGGGGTTGAGCAGCGTGTCGACCAGGGGGGCGCGAGTGATCCATGTCACCGCGTGTCCGGTGCCGAGCACCGTCGCGCCGCGGATGCGTCTCACCGGCATTCCGCGCACGGTGACCGTCTCGTACGGGCGCATGAGGCAGTGCAGGTAGATGCGGCCGTCGCGGCGGGTAGTCGGGCCGTAGAACTGCCACGGCTCGAGCCCGGGGACGGTGCCGACGATGCTCTCCCCGTGCCGCGCCATCCAATCCGCAACGCCGTCGAGCCGTTCGATCTGCTCCGGCGGCAAGTCACCGTCCCCCGTTGGACCGACGTTCAGCAGCAGGTTTCCGCCCCGGCCGGCGACTTCGCAAAGCGTGTGCACGAGGGCACGGACCGACTTGTAAGCGGTGTCGCCGGGGTTGTACGCCCAGCTCTCGTTCAAGGTGAGGCACGTCTCCCACGCCGAGCCGGGCGGCTGTGCGGGTACGAACTGCTCGGGCGTTTCGAAGTCGCCACATCCGGGCAGGCGATCGTTGATGAGGATGTCGGGCTGCAAGGACTTGACGAGGGCACGCAACGCCGCCGGCCGCCAGCGCTCGAACGGGATGCGTTCCCACTGACCGTCAAACCAGATGACGTCGAGGCGTCCGTAGTTCGTCAGCAGCTCCCGCACCTGGCCGAACACGTAGGCGAGGTACCGCTCCCACTGCTCGGGACTCGGCTGCGGCAGCCGCATGAAATCGTAGGGCAGGTCTGCGGCGGTGAAGGCCGGATAGTCGGGGTGGTGCCAGTCGCTCAGCGAATAGTACACGCCGACACGCAGCCCCTCGGCGCGGAAGGCGTCCAGGATCGGGCGCACCAGGTCGCGTCCCGCCGCCCCCCGCACCGCCGAAAAGGTCGTCCACTGCGAATCGAACAGCGAAAAGCCGTCATGGTGCCGCGTCGTGAGCACTGCGTACTGCATGCCCGTTCGCCGCGCCAGACGTGCCCACGCCGCCGGCTCGAAGCGCCGTGGCGCAAAGGCGCCGGCGCAGGCGTAGTAGTCCTCGATCGCCACGCGCTGACATGCCGGGAGCATCGGATTGCCGCCGACCAACGGCCAGGACAGCTCCCAGCCGCGCACGCTGCCGATGCCCCAGTGCACGAACAGTCCGAAGCGGGCCGCATCGAACCACGTACCGGTTCCTTCGTTCGCCATAGTGTCGCCCTCGCGCTCCCTGCCGTCGCCGGATGGTCCGGCGGGCAGTACTATGTCTCGGGCCCGGGCGGAAAGGGGCACGCGCAACGGAACGGGCACAGGTGCAAGCGGGTTACACGCCTATCTCCGCGAGTAACCGCCTCACTTCCGCGAGCAGATGTGGGACCTTGTTCCGGATGACGTCCCACCGAGTGGGGTTGTCGATCGCGAAGTAACTGTGGGCAAGGATATCACGCAGTCCAGCAACACGTTGCCAGTCGATGCTCGGAGCCTGGGCGCGTACGCTTGCGGGAAGTCCCTTCACCGCCTCGCCGATGGTCTCGAGATTGCGGACGACCGCGTCGTACAAGACCTCGTCCGCCACGAATTGCTCGTAACCTCTTCCCTGCGTGCGACGCTCCACCCTGGCGGCAGCTTCCTCGATGCCCTGAAGGAACAGCCGCCAGCTACGCGACACGAATTGCCTCTTCCTGCACGACCATCATGGCGTCCGGTTTGAGTGCCGTCCGCATCACGAGGTCGACCCGCCGAGCGAGCAGCTCCTCGAGCCGAAACTTCAGATCCATGTAGCCATCGAAGCCGGGTGGCTGGCTGAACTCGACGAGCAGGTCGACGTCGCTGGCGCCGTCAGCTTCGTCCCTGGCCACTGAGCCGACGACTGAAAGCGACAGGACCCCGTAGTCGCGACGCAGCTCATCGCCGTGCTCGCCCAAGACACGCAGCACTTCCGCACGCTTCATGGCCGCATTGTAGCAAGGTCCGCGAACGCAACGCGACCGGATCTCGTCCTTCCTGGGATCAACTCGATTTGCACCCGCGAAATGGATCTCGGGTCGGCACCATCATGTTGGCTCTCGCGGTCCATGTGGCTCCCGTGGGGGCTCTCGTCATTTCACTGTCCATACAGGATTCTCGGTTTCAGCGTCACTGTGGCGCATGGCCTGCGTAAGCGGTGCCTCGATTCGCCTTCCGATCGCCCGTCGACCCGGGGCACGTGCGTCGGCTCGCCGAACGCCGGGGCGGCAAAGAGGAGCAGTGCCTCACCGTTGGGATCGGCAGCGTTCACCCCGGGGGCCTCGGCACCTCCCGGGCTACTCACGCCTCCGAAGGCGATGTCTGCGTCGGGCGCGTTGCGGTGCGGCGTTTGTACATGGTGGAGAAGAAATCGCCGGCGTCGCGCAACATGCGTTTGCGCTCGTCGCTGCTGCGGGCCATCTTCCCGAGCGCCTTCACGAAATACTTGGGGCGGAAATAGAACTTGCGGTAGAAGCGCTCGACCGCGGCAAAGATCTGCTCGGCAGGCAGATCGGGATAACTGACCGTACAGCGCTGATACCCGGCCTCGTCGTTGTAGACCTCCTCGACCAGAAAGCCGTGCTCGCGCACGTATTCGTGGAAGTGGGTGCCCGGATAGGGCGAGGCCAGCGACACCTGCACGGTCTCCGGATCCATCTGTCGCGCAAAGCGAATGGTTTCCTCGATCGTCGCCCGCGTCTCGCCCGGAAGGCCGAGGATGAACGTGCCGTGAACCAGGATGCCCAGATCGTGACAGTCGCGCGTGAATCGCCGGGCGCGCTCTATCGGTACGCCCTTGCGGATATTCTTGAGGATCTGCTCGTTTCCCGACTCGTAGCCGACCACCAGCAGCCGCAACCCGCCGTCCTTCATGGCCTGCAGCGTCTCGCGATCGACGTTGGCCCGCGCGTTCGTCGACCAGCACACGCCGAGCGGACGCAGCATCTCCGCGATGCGCCGTGCCCGGGCAGGGTCGGCCGTGAAGGTGTCGTCGTCGAAGAAGATCTCTCGCATGTGCGGGAACAGACCGCGCATCGATCGAACTTCCGCCAGCACGTTCTCCGCACTACGGGCCCGGTACGCATGTCCCGTGGTCACCTGCGGCCAGAGGCAGAAGGTGCAACGCGCCGGACAGCCGCGTCCCGTGTACAGGGACACGTACGGGTAGCGGCAGTACGGGCTGTTGTACTTCAGGTAATCGAGGTCACGATGGTAAATCGGCGTTACGAAGGGCAGGGCGTCGAGCTGGGCCGGAGTCAGCGGCGGGGGCTCGGGGTTGTGGACGATGACGCCGTTTCGCCGGTAGCTGATCCCCGGGATGGTCGCCCAACCACGCCCGGTGGCGAGATCGCGGACCGGGTAGTCGAACTCCTTGCGTACGACGACATCTACTGCCCGCGCGGCACGCAAGGTTTCTTCGGGGCGTGCCGAAACATGGCCGCCGACAAGTCCGATCGTGCAGCGGGGATTGGCGTCCTTGATCAGTTCCGCCGTGCGCACGTCGAGCCGGAACGACGGCGTACTCGTGTGCATGACGACGAAGTCGTAGGTCCGTGCCACGTCGACGACTTGCGACTGACTCAGGCCTTCGGGCGGAGCGTCGAGCACCCGGCTATCGGGAATCATCCCGGCCGGGTAGCAAAGCCAGGTCGGATACCAGAACGACCACACCTCGCGCGTGGCCTGGTATCGCGAGCCTGCACCGCCGTCGAAGTCGTCATACGAGGGCGGATTTAGCAGCAACGTCTTCATCGCCCGTTCCGGAGAAAATCGTAGAGCCGCAACGCTATCCAACCCGACCGATTAGAGTCAAGGCACAATTCTGGTCTCGGCCTTGCCCGCCGGCGCCGCGACGAAATCCGCGACCAGCTCGGCGACCAGATCGCGCTCCACGTCCACGCTAATGACGTGATAGCTCCGGGTCAGGATGCGCGACCGCAAGGGTCCACCCAGACCGCGCTCGAGCAGCTCGACGTTCGTTACCGGACAGGTGTGGTCTTGAAGCGCGTGGATGGCCAGGACGGGCTGACGCACCATGGGAAGCCGCCGGCGCACGCGTCGCTGCAGCCCCAACAGCTCCACCACGGCCGGCAGGGGGATGCGGCGGTAGCTCGGGCTCTCGGCGCGCGCCCGTGGGTCCGCAATATCGCTTACGCCCTTGCCGACGTAGCGGCGGCGTTCGGGCAACAGCGGCACGACGTAAGGCAGAATCCGACCTCCGAAGCGGATCAGCGGATGCGACAACACGAGAGCCGGAGACAGCACGGCGACCGCCGCGACAACGTCGCGATGCTGCACCGCCAGTTCCAGCGCCAGCAGGGCGCCCATCGACTGACCGACTACCACCAACCGGCTCGCGTGTGACCGCAGGGCCTGCAGACCGTCCTGTGCCGACGCGTACCAGTCTGTCCATCGCGTCGCGGCGAGGTCCTCGACCCGGGTACAGTGGCCAGCCAGTCGGATGCCGCTGACCGTGTGGCCGCGGGCCGCGAGAGCGCGGCCGAGAAATCGCATCTCGTGCGGAGTGCCCGTGAAGCCGTGCAGCAGCAGACACCCCTTGCCGCCGCCGGGGAAGAAGAACGATTGCGTGTCGACTGCCGTACCGGGCGGCGATGGTGCGGCGGCGGTCACAAGCCGTTGGTCGGAAGGCCGGAGTCGGCGACCCGGGTCATGAACGTTTCGTCCACGGTCACCGCCGCCCCCGCCTTCAACTTATCGAGAAACTGCTGCAACGCCTGATTCTTACGCTGCGATTCCGCCGATTCGATCAGCGAACTCTTTTCGGCGGCGAACTTGGCGTCGTCGGCGGTCTTGCGCTCCTTCAGCATGGCCACGATCGTCGCATTGCCGACGGCATATTCCCCGGGCGCCACCGGGTTCTCGGGGGTCAGGGTGAACGCGATCTTCTTCAGCTCCGGGGCGGTCCCGAGGCTCGCCACCAGGGGTCCGCGGCGCGAGAACAAACCGGTGTCCGCGACGGCGCGCCCGAAGTCCCGCGCCACGGCGTCGATGTTCTTGCTCTGTTGGAGTGCGGTGCGCGCGGCCGCCGCTTTCTCCCTGGCGGTCGCAACGGCCCGGGCGCCCTTCGCGGCGTGAGTCACGCGCGGGCGGATCTCGTTTAGGGGCGGCACCCGCGGCTCCAGGCGCTCGGTTTCGCGGAAGACCACGAATCCTTTGGGTATGCTCACCAGTGGGCCGACGGACCCGGGCGAAGTCGCGAAGGCAGCGTTGGCCAGTTCGCTGGCCCGGCCGAGACCTTCTATGGGCTCGGCGATGCCGAACGGTGGCGGCGTTTGCACCGTCAGACCTGCCGCTTCGGCGACGGTCGCCAGCGCCGTGCCGCCAACCACCTTCTCGCGGTCGGCTTCGGCCTGCGAGCGCGCCAGATTGCGGGCCTTTTCGTCGGTCAGCGTGGCTACGATCTCGGCGCGGACCTCGTCGAGCGGTCTGGTGCGTGCGTCCTGCCGGCTGTCCACCTTGACGATGTGCAACCCGAACTGCGTCTCGACGACGTCGCTGATTTGCCCGGGCTGGAGGGCGAACGCGGCATCCTCGAACGGCTTAACCATCTGCCCACGCCCGATCGCACCGAGGTCCCCGCCCTGCGGAGCCGTGGAGTCCCCCGAATGCTGCTTGGCCAGCTCGGCGAAGTCGTCTCCGGCGCGGGCCTTGCCGAGCACTTCTTCGGCCTTCTTGCGCGCCTCGGCCCGCGCCTCGTCGGTCGCGTCGGGGGGGAGACTGAAGAGAATATGGCGGGCGCGCACCTGCTCCTGAGTGGTGAACTTAGCGCGGTTGGCTTCGTAGTACTGTTGGACGTCGGCGTCACTGACGGCCGCCTTGCCGGCGAACGCTTGCGGCGCGTACAGCACATATTCGATCTTCGCCCGTTCCGGATCGCGGAACTCCTCGGTGTGTTCGTCGTAGTACTTCTGAAGGTCCGTATCGCCGAGCGCGATCCCGTCGAGGTAATCGCCGGGCTCGAATTTCACCACGCGCAGATCCACCTGGTCGTTGTCGAAGTCGAATTGCTCGCGGACCTCGTCTTCGCTGACGTTGACGCCGGCAACAACCAGATCCTGCAACTTGCGAACGAGCAGCTCCTCGCGCTGCGCGTCCTCGAATTCGGCGGGATTGAAGTTGTTCGCACGCAGGACGCGCACGTAGAGATCCTTGTCGAAGACTCCCCACTCGTTCTGGAACGCCGGCATTGCCGCGATCGCCTTGCGCAGTTCGTCCTCGCTCGTCCGCAACCCGAGACGCTCCGCTTCCTGCCGTAGCAAATTGGCCTGCACGAGCTGGTCGAGGGCGCGGCGCTTGAGATCGAGCATCTTCAGAAGTTCCGGGTTCAGCTTGTCCTTGTAAGCGTCGCGATAAGCCCGGACCATGTTGTTGTACGTTCGGTAATAGGTGACCGGTTGAATGGGCTCACCGTTCACGGTGGCGACGGCCTGAGCCGGGCGGTCCTGGAACGACCCCGCAAAGCCCCAGAAGATGAACACCAGGACGATGACCAGGAACATGGCCTTGACCCAGGTCGAGGCCGCGTTACGCCGCATGAACTTCAGCACGGGAACCCCCTGACAATCGGGATCGACGGAACCTAATCGACGCGGTGCGCGAAATCAATTGCAGGCCGCACCGTGCGGGGGTCTGCCCCGGGCCATGCCGACAGCGCCGCCGAGGGGTCAGTGCAGAAGTCCGCCGGCACGACCGGGCGCGGAGCGCCGCACAGGGGGTCGACGGGCTTGCCCCCTGCCGTCTTCTCCACCAGCGCTTCGTCCGCCCATGCCGACTCGCTGAAGCAGTGCGTGAGCTTCGCGCCGACGTCGGCGTACTTCTTGTTCCCGACGAAGGTGGCCGGCATCGTGAATGCGAACCCGAGACAACCCCCGGCCGGGCAATCGGACAGCGACAGCTCGCCCGCCGCGGTCGACGTCGTCCCGCTCGTGTAGGTCGCCCAGTCCTGACAGATCACGTCGAGCGGCACCTTCCCCGTCGCATCGGGCCGGCCCATCGACTGCACGTCGACCGGCAGGAAATCGCTCTGTCGAATGCACTTGCCGGGGTCCGCCGTACACGGCTGGCACCTGGTGCCGTCGAAATAACAGAGGTCGCGCGGCATACAGCGCTCGTAATCGGCCTTCGATGCCACCTTGAAGTCAGCGGCCAGCGGGCGCTGATCGAGCACCAGGGTCAGTACGCCGTCGACCACCGCCGGCACCGGCATCCCGGCGCACCATCCCGTTCCCGCGGTCGGATCGCAGGCGTCGGTGACGGCAGCACGGAAGTCGTCCGCCTCGCTTCCGGGGCCGCTGGTAGTGGCGTGCACGTGCGGGTCGACGCGCACATACCGTCCCCTGACTGCCGCGAGTCCGTCGACGCCGTCGCCGACGTGCAGCGCGTAGCTCGTGCGCGCATCGTTGCGTGCGAACAGGTTGTAGAGCACGTAACTCTCGTTGGCGAGGAAGGTCGCCGGCTGCATTTGCGCGGTTCGCGCCGTCACGCAGTCGATCGGCTGGTTTGCTGGCGGCGTTGGCGCCGGTGTGCCCGTCGGGGTCGGACCCGGCGTCAGCGGCGATCCGGTGCTCGTATCGATGAAGTGCATCGCTCCGGCCTGCCCCTGCAGGCCGGGCGGTTCGGTCTGGGTCAGGTATGGCGCCTCGTGCACGTTGGGACCGACCATGAAGGCCCCCCGCGTACACCCGTAAAGCGTGGGATTGCTTTCGCTGCAAATCTGCCCGCAGGTTTCCGGGTCTTCGGCCAGCTCCCACTGCCGATAGATCGCTACCATCGGCGTCGGCGGCCATTTCGTCGGCTCTATGTAAGTGTTTCCGGCATCGGCGCTCGCCTTCAGCGGCGCCAGCAGCGTCGTTACGAACGAGTACGGCGATGTCTGCACGCCGAAGGACAGGCACTCGTCGGTCTGCGCCGGCGCATCGAAGAAGGCGTTGCGGCTCAGCGACATCGTCGGCCCGCCGGTGACCCCCGATACGGTTCCCGACGCCCCGGTCAGGCTGGCATCGAGGTCGATGAGAATCGTCGAGAAGTCGATCGGTGTTGTCGGCAGCAGGTTCAACGACGCCGGGTAGGTGCCCGGCCCGCCGTTGAGGGCCAGCATGCTGCCCTGAATGTAGTTCCTGGTCCGATCGATGACGTTGTGCCGGCAGTCGCCCGGCAGCATCGTCGGGGCCGTGAAGCCGTTGGCCGTGCCCGAGCCACTAGTTCGCGAGTTCGTCGCATGGTGCGAAGAATTTCGGAATGCGGATTTCGGATTGCGGACGACGGATTC
>JAKLJW010000046.1 GCA_023150935.1 Candidatus Binatia bacterium
GCTTGAGGGCGCGCTCGACAATCGTGTTGTCCAGCGGCGCCCCGGGCTTGCGCAGGAAGAGGACCAGCTGCCGCCAGAGCAAGCTGGCAGGCCACCCACTCACGACGTCGCGGCAATGTGTCCAACCACCGTCCACGAGCCGTCACCGCGGATGCCAGCGCGCGCGGCACAGGCGTCCGCACACACCGGTCCGCACACACCGCCCCGGTGTGCCCGTGTCGAGAGCGCGCCCCGGCGTCGTTCATGTACTCGCTCGGAGGCCACACGTGCCGAGTCCAACGGGGGTGTAGAGCAATCGATGCCGAAGGCGATAGCGATACCGACCCCGAGGGGAACTCGCTGCCAGGGAAATGCCGAACAAGACGCTCCACCAGACCGACACCACGGGGCCGAGCGGCCGGGCGGGCAGCGCTCCCGTCCGGCGCCCGCCGGTGAGCTTCGGAGTTATGGCCGTCCCCTGGGGCAGGCCCTGACCCGACCGGCGTTTCGGATTGACTCCGCGCCGGACGGAGAGGAAAACTCATACCCAGGACCATGCTCAACGGCCAGGGTAACCCGTCCGGGGGGGGCAACCCCACCCTTATCCATGCGCACGCGTCGCGCATCGACGTGAAGATCGGCTTCGCCTGCAACAACCGCTGCGAATTCTGCGTCCAAGGAGAAAAGCGATCGCAGTACGGACCGCGATCGATCGAGCAGATGCGCGGCGACCTGGAGGACGGGCGGCGGCGCGGCGCCGCCGGCATCGTCATTACGGGCGGCGAGCCGACCATCCACCCCACCGTGCTCACCGTCGCCCGGCTGGCGCGCGAGATGGGTTACGCAACCGTGCAAATCCAGTCGAACGGTCGCATGTTCTCCCACCGGCCGTTCTGCGAAGAGGCGATGGCCGCCGGCGCCAACGAGTTTGCCCTCGCCCTGCACGGCGCCGTGGCAGAAACCCACGACCGTCTGACCCGCGCCCCCGGGGCATTCCGCCAGGTGGTCGCCGGCATCCGCAACCTCGTGCAGCTCGACCAGCGCGTGCTCATGAACACGGTGATCACCTCGGCGAATTATCGCGAGCTGCCAGATATCGCCCGGCTGTTCGTGCGGCTCGGGGTCCTGCAGTACCAGTATGCCTTCGTGCACATCCTCGGAACCGCCGCGAAGAACGCCACCTGGCTGGTCCCGCGCAAGACCGAGGTGATGCCGTACGTCAAGGCAGGGCTGGACGTGGGCCGCGCCGCCGGCGTGCGCTGCATGACCGAGGCCATCCCGTTCTGCTTCATGCGCGGCTACGAAGACTGCGTCGCCGAGCAGATCATCCCGCGCACGGTCGTCTTCGATGCCGAGGTGACCCTGGAGGACTACACCGCGTACCGCCAGACCGAGGGCAAGGCCAAGGGGCCGATGTGCGAGCGCTGCGTGTACTTCCAGCGCTGCGAGGGTCCGTGGGTCGAGTACCCGGCGCTCTTCGGCTGGGACGAGTTGTGCCCGGTCGAGACGCTGCCGGCGCCACCCGCCCCGGCCTAACGCCACGCACAGGCGTACTCGATCTGCCGGCGACGGCCCGGGGCGATCGTCGCCTGGCCTGTATGCGCTCCCCGGATGGCAAGGGAATCGAGGAATCGTCATGTATGCCAAGGGCTGAGGATGTCCTCGTAGCCGTGCGTGAATGGGTGGAGAAGGCAGAGAACGATCTCAAGACGGCCGCGAGGCCGTTCGCATTGCGCGTCACGTTCGAAGATGGGCACGCGAAGTTCTTCGGGCAGCGACGAGCCCCCACCGGTAACGCTGAGGGAGCACCTCCCACGCAATCGGTAATCCCCGGCCAACGGAGACCACACCCCACAAGGTTCTGGCGTTTCGCTTTGGGGTTGTGATACCTCTTGAGGACACCGGATCGAGCGGAGGAAGTCCAGGCTTCAGTGTCGTCGTGGCGACGGATCCATGCTTCTAGAAGTGTCTCCAGTGCGTCGCGAACTGCCCCTGACGCCCGGGAACCGGCAAGGCGTGGATCTGCGCCTGCCCTCACTCGCGGGTCCGCCGACCTTTCCCTGGCGGCACTCCCCTGCCGCCACGAGCCGCCAACGCCCAGCCACCGAGGTCCTCGCCGCGGCCCGTGCCGCCGCCGAACAGCCCGGGGCGTTCCTGCTCGGTGGTGGCGAACCGCTGCGCCGCGCCGATCTGGTGGAGCTTATCGCGCATCTTGCGCCACTGCGGCCCTTTAACCTCGGCCTGTGCACGTTCGGCTACGGCATCACGGCAGCGCTGGTGCAGCGCCTGCGCGACGCCGGCCTGCACCGGGTACACGTGCCGGTTCACTGCGCCCGGCAGGACGCGCACGACTGGCTGGTCGGCCAGCCCGGCGCGCTCAGGACGGCTCTGCGGGCGATCCGCACCTGCGTCGCGGGGGGTCTGCCCGTGACGGCGGATATCGTGTTATCGCGCCCGGCAGCGCCCCATCTGGTCGAGACCGTGGAGGTTCTGGCCCGCCTGGGCGTACGCGCCATCAACCTCCGGCGCCTCGCCGCCGGCGACACCGACGCCGCCGGCTTCGTCGCCCTGTCGCCGCGCCTCGGCCTCCTCGAACCCACCCTGGAACGCGCCGCCGCCGTGGCACTCGAACGCCGGGTGAAGTTGCGCCTGCGTGACCTGCCCCTGTGCACGGCACCGCGCCTGCGGTCGCTTTACGCCCGCCGTGAAAGCGAGGCCTGGGTAATGCCGGACGGCACCGTGCAAGCGTGCACGGCAGCCGGCATCGGCTGCCCGGGTTGCCCCGAATCGCCCACCTGCAACGGGGCGCCGCCCGACTACGTCGCACGGTTCGGCTGGGAGGAGTTCGCCGATCGACGGTGCGCGGCGGAACGACTGCACGAGACGGTGACGGAGGCGCGCACCGCAGCCCGGGCAGTGCCGACGGCACCAATGGTTTTCTCCTGGCGTGGCCCGCCGCGCGTGCGCTGCGAAACCTGCGCAGACGCGGGGGACACCCTGCCGCCCGCAACCCGGACCGGCGAGCCGACACGGGCGATCCGCGCTCGTCTGGTCAGGGCGGCTCGGTACCGGCCGCTCGTGTTGCAACTGGTGGGGGCCGATCTCCTCGCCCATCCCCGAGCCGTCGCTCTCGTGCACGACGCCATCCGCCTGTTCCGCCACGTTGAAGTCGCCGCCGAGGCCAGCCCCACGGTCGATTGGTCGGACCTCGATCTGCGGCGGCTGAGAGAGCTTCGCCGCCTGGACGTCGCCCTGTACGGTCCCGACGCAGCCGCCCACGACGCGCACTGTGGCATCCCCGGTGCGTTCGCCGCGATGCTGCGCGGGGTCGAGCGCTTGCGCGCCGAGACGGCAATTCCCATCGGCGGTTACGCCGTCGTACACGATGCTCGTTCCGTCGCGGCCTTTGCCACAGCCTGGGATGCCGGACGCTTACCGGGCTCGCCCCGCTTTCGCCTCTCCCCCCGCGGCGGCGCGATGGACGAACTGATCGAGTGCGCGCGCCAACTACCCGCGGGACCGGCGCGTACGGCGCTGCTCGCCGTGCTGCCGCGCTGCCTCCTGTGCGCCGAGCCCGGGCTCGGCGCCGGCCGCGACACCGCCGATGTCGTCGCGCCCGCCGTCGCGGCGCGGCGCCAAACCGTGGCCTGCGGCAGGCCAATCCCCTACCGGCCCCGCGGGTCAGATCCCGTCGGAGAGTTCGAACCCTGCGTCGGCGGCGCGGCATCGTGCGGGCTCCCCGACTGCACCGGATTTGCGGTGGGCTGGCAACACAATGCGAGGTCGCAACGATGTCTGGTGACACGCTGAAGGGAGCCATGCTGGCGCGCGAGCGCGTCGCCAACGTACGCAAGCACTGGGTCCGCTGCGTGACCGCCTGCAACAGCCGCTGCATCTTCTGTCTGGATACCGACGCGCCGCGCAACGTGTACGTCCCCGCCGACGACGTCCGGCGCGAACTCCTGCGCGGCCGCGAACAGTACAATGCCGACAAGGTCATCCTGTCCGGCGGCGAGGGCTCGATCCATCCGCAGTTCATCGACTTCATTCGCTACGCCAGGGAAATCGGCTACGAACGCGTCCAGACCGTCACCAACGGCGTGCTGTTCGCTCGATCCGAGTTCTACCGGGAAGCCGTCGCCGCCGGACTTGGCGAGATAACGTTCAGCCTTCACGGCCATACCCCGGAACTGCACGATCGCCTCACCGGCACCCCGGGCGCGTTCCGCAAGCTGATGAAGGGAATGATCCGTGCCGCACGCGACGGGCGCGTCATCGTCAACGTCGACATCTGCATCAACAAACAGAACGTGGCCGTCATCGACCAGATCGTCGAGTTGTGCCTGTCGATCGGGGTCCGCGAGTTCGATCTCTTGCACGTGATCCCCCAGGGGGTGGCCTTCGAGAACCGGGACCAGCTCTTCTACGACCCGATCGATTATCTTCCCCGCCTCCAGAAGGTCTTTCGCCTGAACCGCCACCCCAGTGTCGTGGTGTGGACGAACCGCTTTCCGGTGGAATTTCTCGAGGACCTCGAAGACCTCATTCAAGACCCGCACAAGATGCTCGACGAGGTCAACGGCCGGCGCTACCAGGTGCGCCGCTATCTCGACGAAGGCGTTCCCCTCGAATGCCGGCAGCAGGAACGCTGCCAGTACTGCTTCATCGAACCGTTCTGCAACACGGCGGACCGCGTCATCGAGCGCCAGAACCGCGCCGCATGGGACATCTGGTGGATCGGGGCGATCGACGACCCGGCGGTGCCGGCGACCGAGTCGCTCACCGCCGCCACGCTCCCCTTCGGTTGCCATAGCGTGGGCATCGAAATCGCCGACCTGGCCGACCTCGAACGGCACGCCATCCCCGCCGACGTCGGCATCTACGTTCTGCCGCACCGGGTGTCGCGCCTGCCGAACCGCGCGGCGGTTGCCTACCCCCTGCTCATCGCCGTTCGCGACGCCGCGGCGCTGGAGGTCCTGCTGGCCGAACCGGCCTTACCGGCCGGCGTGGACCTGGAAATCCAGCTCACGCAGAACACCGCGCCATGGTTGCTCGCCAACCGCGCCCGTGTGAGCACGCACCAGTCGCGCCTGCGCATACACCACCCGAACCACGAACTGCTGAAGGACGCGGTGGCCAACAACGTCGCCGATCCGAAGGCGTTCTTCGCGGCACTCGATCTCCCGGTGCGCGTGAGCGGCCTGCCGGCTTGTCTGGCGCCGCACACCGAACTCGCCGAGGCGCCGGCCGTACTGCACCAGACGCTCTTCGAGCGCGACAGCGGCAGAATCGACATCCGCGAGTTGGCGCGCACGCACGTCATCGAGGGCTACTGGGGCAAGTCGCTGCGCTGCCGCAACTGCGTGGTCGATGCCCGCTGCGACGGGGCGCACATCAACTTCCTGCGCGATCGGGGATTCGCCCAACTGCAACCGCTGATCGACGGGGCCTGGGCCGAGGCCGCCGCGGCCCAACTCGCGCGGCTGCGCCCGCAAGCTCCGGCACGGCTGCGCGACGGCCGGCCTCCGGAACCCGTGGCCCCCAGCCTGCCCGGCCACGAGGCGCCGCAGCCCACGCCGGTCGAACCGCTGATCGTTCTCGGACAACAGGTGCGCGAGCGCCGCGAGCAGCGCCGGCGGCAAGCCCAGAAAGCGGCACCGCCGGCGGCTTAGGCCGGCCGGTCCGCACCCCCTCCGCGATGGCCAACCTCGGCTACCTGCAGCTCACGCGAAACTGCTACCAGAGGTGCCAGTTCTGCAGTAATCCGCCGACCGGCGTACACCTGGGCGAGGAAGAGTTGCGGGCCAACATCGACCGCCTGGTGGAACTGGGCTACGACGGCGTCATTCTCACCGGCGGCGAGCCGAGCATCTCCGAACTGCTGTTCCCCGCGCTGGCCTACGCTCGCCAACGAAACCTGTCGAGCCGCATGATCACCAATGGACAGAAGCTCGCCGACAAGGGTTTCTTCCGCCGCTGCGTCGAGGCCGGGCTGACCCACATCCACGTCTCCCTGCACAGTTACCGGCGCGAGGCCCACGATTTCATCACCCAGTACCGCGGCGCGTGGGACCTGGTCGTCGAGTGCCTCGGCCACGTGCCGGATATGGGCATTACCTGCGACGTCAACACCGTCATCAACGTTTATAATGCCGATCACCTGCACGAGACGGTGCAGTGGATCGGCGAGCAGTTCCCGTTCATCCGCCACTTCGTGTGGAACAACATGGACCCCGACGGCAACCGGGCCGAGGAGAATCCGGACTGCATCCCGCGGCACTACGAATTCCAGGTGTCGCTCGAGAAGGCGATGGAGTATCTCGCCGGCGTTGGCCGCAGTTTCCGCGCCGAACGGGTTCCCCTCTGCTATATGCGGCGCTTCGCCTGGGCGTCGACGGAGACCCGCAAGATCATCAAGGAAGAGGAACGCTGCATCCGCTTCCTCGATGCCAAGGGCTTTATTCACCAGAAGGAGTTCCTGCACGGCAAGGGCGATGCCTGCGACGTGTGCCGGTTCGATCCCATCTGCGCCGGCATCTATTCGATGGCGAGGAGCTTCGACGAACGCGAGCTTTCGCCCGTCTTCGAAGACCCCACCGGCGTTATCACCTCGGTCCTGCGGAGACCGCCCTCCGCCGATCTGATGGCGCGGCTCGAACAACGACGCGGCCGTCGTTCCATGACGGAACAGCCGTCGCTCGAGGCCCGGCAGGCAGCCATCCTGCGGCCCCTCTAACTATGGTCCGACTACTGTTCATCAACCCACCGCTCGTACTCGATGACGATTTCATCGATTACCCGTACTTCGCCAATCACGGCCTGCTGTGCTGTGCCGGTGCGGCGGCCCGGGCGGGTGCCGCGGTCGAGGTCTACGACGCCTTTGCGCTGCCTTCGTCGGGACGGTACCGCCGCTCGGATGGCGGCTTCGTCCTCGGGGTACCGCACGCCGACTTCGCGGCAACGTTGCCTTCCGGCGCCTACGATGTCGTCGTGTTGGGCGCGCCGGTGTTCCTGCGCATCGAGGCCGCGTACCCGGAGACCGATGCTCTGATCGCAACCCTGCGGGCCCGGTATCCGCGCGCGGTCTTCGTGCTCACCGACGCCTACGTCGGCGGCCAACACTACGTCGACTACGACGGCGCCGCGGTCCTGCGCCGCTACCCGCAGTTGGACGCGATCGTGAAGTACCCCGGCGGCCGCCGCTTCGGCGACCCCGAGTATATCGCCACCCTGGGTGGGAGTCGGCACGTGTTAACCGACGCCGGCGAACGCGCTGCTGGTCCTTTGCAGGCGTTCTATTTCGTCGACGGAATCGATCTCGTTCACTACGACCGTTTCCTGGACCGCTGTTTCGGCGACGGACTGTGGGAGAACACCTTCGGTATCGGCCCCGGCACACGGCCGATCGTGACCAGCACGGGCTGTCCGCACCGCTGCATCTTCTGCACCAGCAACCCGGGCTGGCGGCAGAGCGGGCGCAAGCTCTACGAACCGGTACCGCTATCGCATCTGCGGCACTGGGCCTTCCTGCTCCGCAACGTGTTCGGAGCGCACAAGCTCATCGTCCTCGACGAGATGGTCAACGTCAGACCGGACTTCGAGGCCATGTTACAGGCGTTCAACGATCTCGACCTGACCTACGACTTCCCCAACGGGGTGCGCGCGGATCACCTCAGCCGTGAAGCGGTTGCACTGATGCAGGGACGCGTATCCATGCTGAGCGTCTCGGCGGAGAGCGCAAGTCAGACCGATCTCGACGGCCCGATCGGCAAGAAGCAGAAACTCGACGCCATCGACCGGGTTGCGGCCTGGTGTCGGGAACTCGGCGTACCGCTGATGGCGCACTACATCATCGGCTTCCCCTGGGAGACGCCGGCTCACGTCAGCGGCACGCTGGCGATGGCCTGGGATCTGTACGAACGCCACGGGGTGTGGCCGTCGGTGCAGTTCGCCACGCCGATTCGTGGCACGGCGCTGCACGAGCAGTGCGTGGCACTCGGCCTGATCCCACCCGACGGGGTCGATCTCAAGGATGGGGCGCTCTTCCAGCATCGCCCGTGCTTCGACCCGCCCGGTTGTCCACCCGATTACGTCCGCCGTGCGCGCACCGCCTTCGACATGAAGCTTTCCGCGCGCGCCGCCCGTAAGCTCATCGTCAACATCACTTACGCCTGCGGCAATCGGTGCGTGTTCTGCGCCACCGGCGATCGCATTACGGCCATGCTCGGCTGGGACAAGATCGAGGCCGTGCTCCATGAACACCGGGCGGGCGGGACCGAACATCTCGACATCGACGGCGGCGAACCCACCCTGCATCCCCGCCTCATCGACGCCGTGACCCTGGCTCGCCGCCTCGGTTACCGCTCGATCAACGTCACCACCAACGGGCGCATGCTGCGCGATGCGGCCTTCACTCGACGGCTGTTCGACAGCGGCATCACCCACCTGCTGATTTCCCTCCACGGCGCCACCGCCGACGTGCACGAGGCGGCCACGGCGGCTCCGGAAAGCTTCGAGCAGACGATGAGCGGCATCGACAACGCCATGGCGCTGCGCCCCGCCGATGTGCCCGTGGGCCTGAACGTCACCGTCACGCGCTGCAACGTCGACCATCTCGTGCCGCTGGCCGCCCTCGCCGTCGCCAGGGGTTTCTACAAGATCAACCTCCAGCTCACGACCCCGTTCGGGCGGGCCTACGAGGAGGTGGCACCGCCACTCGAAGAGGCGGCCCGGGCCGTGATGGACGTCATCGACCGCTACTCGAAGGCGATCGACATCGCGATTATCAACGCTCAGTTCTGCGCCTTCCCCGGCTACGAGCAATACGTCGCCGCCGACCTCCAGAAACTGGGCCGGACGATGATTTTCGCCGCCGACCCGCGCTTCCCCGAGCAGGTCAACCTGTACGAGTGGCTGAGTGCCCGCCGCGAAAAACGCGCGGTCTGCAACGACTGTCCGTGGACAACGGTCTGCGACGGCTTCCAGGTCTTTGCGCAAGAGGAGCCGGACATGCGCATCGAACGGGCTCGGCCCGCGATCGCACTGGCGTAGCCGATGACCACGTTGCAACTGGGTCGAGAAACGGTCGAGTACGCCGATGTCGTCGTCGACGTCATGATCGGCTACGAGTGCAACGTCCAGTGCGACTACTGCTCGATCACCGACGAGATGCGCCGCGAAAGCTTGCCGACCGCCGCGATTCTGGAGCAGTTGCAGGACGCCCGGGCGCGCGGCGCCACGCGCGTGAGCTTCGGCGGCGGCGAACCGACGATCCGCCGCGGCCTCTTGCCGCTGGTGCGCTGGTGCCGGGATCGCGGGTTCACGTCGATCAAGGTCTCGTCCAACGGCCTGCTCTACGCGTACAGGTGGTTCGCCGAGGAGGCCAGCGACGCCGGCATAGACGACTTCCACATCTCCTTCATGGCGCACACGCCGGCGCTCTACGAAAGCATCATGGGTAAGACCGGCGCGCTCGACCTCGTCACCCGGGGCGTGCGGCATCTGACCGCGCTCGGCCACAAACCCGTCGGCGATCTCATCGTCAAGAACGACACCTGGGTGCACCTCGCCGACATCGTCGAGCACTGGGCCGCCCTCGGCGTCGAGGTCTTCAACCTGTGGCTGGTGTCGCTGTCGGATCGCAACCGGGACAACCTGGCCTCGCTGCCGCGGGTCACGGAAATGCGCGACGGCATCTGCGCTGCCTTCGAGCGCGGCCGGCAACTGGGGGTCGCTGTCCGCTCCCGGCACATCCCGCGCTGCCTGCTGCCGGGATACGAAGATCACATCGCCGATCTGCGCGAGGACAAGGTCCTGGTCGTCACTCCGCGCACTTCGTTCGCGCTCTGGGAGTCGCGGATTTCCCCGAACGCCTACGCCGAGAAGTGCGCCCCCTGCCGTCACATGCACGACATCTGCCTCGGGGTGCGCGGCGATTATCTCGAACGCTACGGCGACGACGAGCTCCGTCCCGACGTCGCCGCGCCGGCGGAAGGACAACCGTGAGACCGCGGACAGAGATCGAAGCATTCGATCCGGGCACGGGCGTCATGACTCTGTCGCTCGATATCGACCTGTACCCGCGCGAGGTGCTTTACGCGGGCGCCTACGTGTTCCTCGACCGCGCCTATGTACTGCTCGACCGCGACGGCGAACGCGCCATCGTTCATCTGCGCGCCAAGCAGCCTCTCGACGAACCTACCCTGCGCGCCATGGCGGGCGAGTTCGAGAACGAACTGCTCGCGCAGGCGTTCAGACACAAGGTGTTCAAGGCTAATCGGTCGATCATCGAGCAGATAACCGGCCTCGCGATCGGTAGCGCCGCAGGTGCGTGGCCGGGTCCCGAAGCGCATCCCGCCCAATCCCCGGCCGCTCCGCAAGGCCTCGACGATGGCCGCGACTTCCTCGACGACCCGCTGGGTATCGCCGCACCGTGGAGCGGCGCCGGACCGCACGGACACGACGATGGCACCGACAACTGACGCGAACGGCGTAACGGTTCGTTTGCACCGCACGCTCTACACGGAGCCGGCCATCGCGGCGGCGGCCGCCACCTTCGCCGACTTCGCAACCTTCTCCGTGGGCGTCGACGGCGATCATTTCGTCGTCGCCGTCGCCGATATCGGCAACGACGTCGAGGGCGACGTCGTTGCCGAGTTCTGCAACTTCGCGCTGGCGAACACCATCGCCGGCACGCTGGTGGAGTCGGCATGAACCGTGTTGTCGCCGCGCTGTCGGAGCACACCCGATGAACACACCGGACACGCTGCTGCCGCGGGGCCGGCAGGTAGATTTCACCGCACTGTCGGATCCGGAGCGCTGGAGACCGG
Organism: Candidatus Binatia bacterium; assembly: GCA_023150935.1. Taxonomy (NCBI): domain Bacteria; phylum Candidatus Binatota; class Binatia (SeqCode); species Binatia bacterium. Next base: position 10,809 of record JAKLJW010000046.1, read on the forward strand.
AGTTCGCGGTTCCCTTCAGTCAACGTCGGATCGGCGGCAAGGTGCTGATCGCCAACGACCTGGGCGACTGGCTACTGCTCACGCCAGAGGAGTTCAGGGATGTCGTCGAGGGTCGACCGTGCCCGGGCGAGCCGCTGTACGAGAAGCTCAAGGCCGCCAACTTCGTCGCCGCGGAGATCGACCTCGCGACCCAGGCCGGTCGCTGGCGGCGCAAGAAGCAGTACCTGTTCTACGGCCCGACGCTACACGCGTTCGTGCTGACCCATCGTTGCAACCACGGCTGCCAGTACTGCCACAGCTCGATCGTCGGCATGGACCGCTTCGACACCGACATGCCCGTCGACACCGCGGAGCGCGCCGTCGATATCGCTTTCGAGACCACCGCCGCCGCACTCACCATCGAGTTCCAGGGCGGAGAGCCGCTCGCCAACTGGCCGGTGCTGCAGCACGTCGTTGAGTACGCACTGAGGAAGAACGCCGTGGCGAACAAAGTACTGTCGTTCGCCCTGGTCACGAATCTGTCCTTGATGGACGACGCGAAGCTCGACTACCTGATCGAACATCGGGTCCAATTGTGTACGAGCCTCGACGGTCCCGCCGACCTGCACAACCGGGTGCGCTTTTTCAAGGACGGCAACAGCCACGCTCTGGTCCGCCACTGGATGAAGACCATCAATGCGCGGTATGCCGACCTCGGTCTGGACCCCGAGCACTACCGGGTCGAGGCGCTGCCGACCATTACCCGGCCGGCGCTCACTCGCTGGAAAGAGGTGGTCGACGAGTTCGTCGCGGTCGGCTGCCGGGCGGTATTCCTGCGCAAGCTGGATCCGTTCGGCTTTGCCGCCCGCAGTGCGAAGACCCTCGGGTACTCGATGGACGAGTTCCTCGAATTCTATGCCAACGCCGTCGACTACATCATCGCGCTCAACCGGCAGGGGGTGCAGGTGATGGAACGTCACGCCGCAATCATGCTCAACAAGATCCTCACCGACGACGAGCCGAACTACCTCGATCTGCGCATCCCCGGCGGTGCCTGCATCGGGCAGGTGGGCTACGCACCCGACGGCAGCATCTATTCCTCGGACGAGGGGCGCTTTCTCGCCGCGGCCGGCGACCCCCTGTTCAAGATCGGCACCGTCAACGACAGCTACCATAGGCTCATGACCAACGCTTCGACCCGAGCGATGGTCATGGCCGGCTTGAACGACGGGCAGCCCGACTGCGTGAGTTGCGTCTACAAGGCCTGGTGCGGCCAGCAGGTGGAATACAACTACAAGACCCAGGGCAGTCTGCACGGGCACATGCGCGATTCGGTGTGGTGCAAGAAGCACAAGTCGATCTTCGACTACCTCATGCACAAGCTCGAATCGGCAACCGCGGACGACATGGAGATGTTCCGGCGCTGGACGACCAACCGCCAGCTCGATCACTTCATCATCCTGTCCGGCTGAGCGAGGGGCGAGAGATGAGCAGCGGTACTGACGAGATTGGCGGCCACGGCCTGGTTCTGCCTGCGGAGCCGGTCGACGAGCGGCGCGCCGTGGCGGCGGCGTATGCACGCTACCTCGCCTCCTGCTGCCGCATGTTCGTCGCCGCCGGCGGACAACTCCCGGTGGAACTGCGCGCGGCTCACCGCCGCGCCGCCGAACTGGTGCGCCTGGCGCTGCGGCATGCCCCGGGCGAGTTGCTCGCGTGTTTCCGTTCGCCGACGATCGGGGCCCCACTGCACTGTCTCGGTTTGCGAGAGGATTTGCCCGCCTTGCGCGCGCGAATCGACCGCGAGGCGGCCACGACGATCCCGCAGTTGCTCTTCGAGATGGCGCTGCGGCGCCTCATTCCCGCGGGTCAGGAGGCGGTGTGGGACCACGGCGCGCCGCGTCTGACGTCACTGGCGATCGGCGGAGAACTGGTGCCGCCGCCGGCGGCCACGGCCCTACGCTTCTCGGCGGAAGGGGTTGTCGCGACCGGCGGCGCGCGGGAGCTGGCGCGGCTCCCGTTCGATCGCGGCGCGATGACGCAGGCGCTCGACGCCACCCCCGGCTCCGGCTTTCGTGTCGATCGCCGGTTCTGGCCCATCGGCAAGGTCGCTCATCTCGCAACCGTCGACCACAACCCGATCGCCACGTTCGAAGCGCACCCCGAAAAGGCCGGCAACCACATCGACCTCGGCGGCCGTTCGCCGGAGGAATGGGTGACGAGCCTCGACGAATCCTTCTCCCTGATCGAGCGCTTCATGCCGGGCGAGCTGGCCGAGATGAAGCTCCTGCTGCACTTCGTCGTACCGGTGGGCTTCGACGCCGAGCGGCACCTCTCCGCCTCCTACCGCGAGGCGGTCGGCACGGTTTACCTGACGCTGCACCCCAACGCGATGACGATGACCGAGGCGGTCGTACACGAGTTTCAGCACAACAAGCTCAACGTCGCGGCTCACAGCGTCGATTTCCTGCGCAATCCGTTTCATCCCCTTTACAAGAGCCCGGTCAGACCCGACCCCCGACCGTTATGGGGCATTCTGCTCGCGGTGCACGCCTTTCTGCCGGTCGCGGAGCTGTACCGCCGGATGCGCGCCGCGGCGCACCCGTGGTCCCGGCTTCCCGATTTCGACCGGCGCCTGCGCGAGATCGACCTGAAGAACCGCGAGGGAATGGAAATGCTGCGCGCCCACGCCGACTTTACGGAGGCCGGACGCACCCTGTTCGCGGAACTCGAAGCGCTCGAGCCGGCGGCAAGCCGAATTACCTTGACCGGGACGGCGGGGCTGCAATAGACATCGCGCATACGGGTCGGGCATCGAGAATCGATCGCATGGAGCTATGGGCTTGCAACCTACGGGCCTGAATACCCCTGCACCGTCCGCGTCTTTGCAACCCGAGGAGACGGTTGCGGCGGTGTTGGCGCGCGCGCGCACGACCGCCCGCGTACTTTTGGTGATCCCGTCGCAGATCAATGTCTACGGGGTGAAGATCAAGCCGGCCTACCCGGCGCTCGGCGTGATGTGGGTGGCCGCGATGCTCGAACGAGCGGGCCACACCTGCGAGATCGTCGACATGGATGCCGACGGGGTGGATGTCGACGGGGTAATGCGTCGCCTGGACGAAGGCCGGTTCGAGATCCTCGGCCTGACCGCCGTGACTCCCACGTACCCGCGCGCCCTCGACATCGCCAGGCACGTCAAGGCCCACACCCCACAGGTGCCCATCATCCTCGGAGGCATTCACGCCACCGTCGCGCCAATGGAGTGTGTCAGAGAGGAGGCGTTCGATTTCGTCGCGGTCGGCGAGGCCGAGATTACCGCGGTCGAGCTGGTCGATGCGATTGCGGCCGGAGCAACCGACTTCTCGGGCATCAAGGGATTGGTCTACCGCGGCCGCTCCGGCGCGATCGTTACCACCGAACCGCGCCCGCTGGTCGCCAACCTCGACGACTATCCGTACCCTGCCATCCACCTGATCAAGAACTTGCGTAACTATGCCCCGCCGGATGCGGTCATGCTCCCGGCGCCGCCGATCATGGTATCGCGCGGCTGTCCGGGACAGTGCACCTACTGCCAGACCAAGAACATCTTCGGTCGCCGCACGCGCTTCCGCTCGCCGCACAACGTCATCGGCGAGATCCGGCGCCTGGTGTACGACTACGGCGTGAAGGAGGTCCACTTCCTCGACGACGTACTCACGGCCAATCGGAAGTTCCTGCGCGGCTTCTGCGACCTGTTGAAACAGGAACCTTACAAACTGCATCTCCAGGTCGCCAACGGTTTGCGCGCGGACATGGTCAACGCGGAAACACTGAGCGCGCTCAAAGAGGTCGGCCTGCGCAACGTCGGGTTCGGGGTGGAGAGCGGGAACGACCAGGTGCTCGAAATCATCAAGAAGGGCATCGACAAGGACCAGGTGCGCAAGGCCGTCCGCATCGCCAAGGATGTCGGGCTCGAAACCTGGGGCTTTTTTATCATCGGTTTGCCCGGCGACACCGAGCAGAGTGTTCGCGACACCATCGACTTCGCCATCGAGCTCGACCCGAAATACGCCAAGTTCCCGATTCTCAAGCCCTACCCGGGCAGCGAGGCCTACCGGCAGCTCGACGAAAAGGGCCTCATCGACATCCGCGATTATTCTGCGTACGGCGTCTACACGCCCCCGGTTCATCACCTCGAAGGGCTGTCAAGGGAGCGCATCCTGCAGTTGCACACCGAGGCCGTGCGCAGCTTCTATCTGCGGCCACGTAAGCTCATCGAGCATTTGCGCGACCTGCGCTCGCTCGGGAAAGTGATCTCGTTCGTGCGCGGCAGCTTCTTCGTACTGGCGCAGATGTGGCAGGGTAAAGCCGGGCCTCGATCCGGACGCCGGCGAGCCCAAAGGCCGGTGAAGCCGATCTTACCGGACGCAACGCGAACCACGGCGGCCGGCGGCGCGCCGGCGCGTGGGTCCGTGATGCCGCGTTCTTGACGAGACCGAAAGAACTCCGATCTCAGCGCGGCGGCTTGGCCGCCGCTTCGGCCGCGTCGAGCAACAAACCCGCCTCCTCGGCCTTCCTTGCCTCGGACCGGCGCTTGGCTTCGAACAGGCGCACGCCCTGCTCGGACACGAACCCCACCGCCGGCGCATCCGCCGGCCGCATCTCCGGCGGCGGCAGGTCACCGCCGGTTTCTTGCTTCTTCTGCCGCAGTTCAGCCGTCTCGGCGAGACGCTTCTCGAAGTCGGCCCTCCACTCGTCGAGGGTCTTGAACTTGTCGAAGCTCGGATCGCTCCGATCGAAGACGATCCGCTCGACCACCTCGTCTCGCGAAATGAAGATCGGAAACAGCTCCGCCGGGTCGTAGGCGTTGCCGCGGTCGAACAACCCGCCGCAGATCTGCCTTACCGCACAGACACTGCACCCCGGTGCGTAAATGTGCTCCCAGTCCGTCTGCCGCACGGTTTGCTTCTCGTCGAGGAAGTGAACGATCCGCTCCTCGCCCTTGACGATCTTACGGGTCTCCGTGCTCGTCCAGGGAAAGGCGCTCATGTAGCACAGCGGCACCTTCTCGACCCGAAACGTCCGCCCCGTGCGCTCCAGCAGGAGCATGGCGTGGTGCAGCGCTAGCCTGAAATCCGCCAACCGCGGCGTGAACTGCGCCTGATTGACCTCAGCCCGGCCCATCGACGGATCGAGGTTGTTCCAGACAAAATGGCGGACGTACGGATAGTGGGAGATCCAGTGGGCGACGGTTTCGTCGAGATGGTCGGCGTTGAGCCGGTTGATCACGCAGTTGCTATTTACGTCGATGCCGTTGGCGTGCGCGTTCTCCACCGCGGCGAAGGCTTTCTCCAGCGTACCCGGCATGCCGCGCAAGCGCGCTTCCACCTCCGGGCGGTGCGAGTACACGGACACGTGTACCAGCTTGAGTCCCGCCGCCGCCATTTCACCGGCGAATGTCGGGTCAGCCATCCGCCACCCGTTGGTGATCATGCGCACGTGGAGTCCCTGCTCGGTCGCGTAGCGGCAGATCGCCGGCAGCTCGGGATGCAGCGTGGGCTCGCCACCCGTAAGGATGATCCCGAAATAGTCGCGCTTGACGAAATCGTCCACCAAAACCCTCATGGTCTCGAAGGTGTGCACGTACGGCGTCGTCGGATTGGAGCAGAACCCGCAGAAGTGGTTGCAGTGGCGAACCACCTGGATGTAGCCGATATTCGCCATCGCTTATCGATTCATGAGCCGCGGCCGGCGGCGAGTCAACCGGTTTCGTCCGCCTGGTGGTGATGGGCACTACTACGGCGACGTATTCCGTACGACGCTTTCCGGTCGACCCGAAGAGCCGCGTCTTCTCCCGGCGACCGTCTCGAAGCCTGTCCTGAACTATTATCGTCGCAAGTCTGCGCGCGGCGCGAACAACTCTTCAGGCCATGGAGCGGCAGTGCCTTCCCGTTCGTCCCGAGTAGCGCCTTCTTCTGGCGCGTATCGAGGGACAGGCTCGGCAGGGGCAGGCCCCTCGATACGGAGCCCAGGGGAAGGGCTCCTACTCGGGGCGAACGGGCAGGTTGTTCGCTTTGGGTTGCGGGCGGCAGCTTGCGCGAGGCCTGTCAAAGGGCGAGCGGAATGCTTTTTTCAATGGAAGGTCGGCGAGACCCCCAGGGGCGACCCGGTGGTCCGCGCTCGAGTCGAGGCGTTGTTGCGGGCAGGTGAGGCCGCCTGGTGTGCCATGGTCCGTCTTGAGATTTGGGCGGGCGTCGGCAACGAGCGTGAGCGCCTGGTGTTGCGCGAGTACGAAGCCGTGGTTCCTGAGTTACCCATCGATGCCAGTGGGTGGCATGAGGCCTGCGAGCTGGCCCGCCGAGCACGGCGCGCGGGCAAGACGATTCCCGCCTCCGACGTTCTGACGCGACTATCTCGATGTTCGCTTTGGCGATCAGTCGGTCTGGATCCCTGAGCCCGTCCGGGCCGTATCGGAATCGAGCGCAACCCTGAGCTTCGCGGCGTTGGACAGTCGGCCACCACGAGTACGACGCCAACGACAACTGGGCGCCGGACGCGGACGGTGACCAGCGCCGGACCTGCAACCAGGCCGGGACACTGCTCGGTGCGACGTACGATGCCCGGGATCGGCTGCTGGGACTGGAGCAGGGGCCATCGCTGGTAGTGCCCCCTCAATCGAGCGGTTTCAGCTCGTCGCTTCCGACCAGCTCCAGATAGAGCGCCCATGTCTTCGGGCAGCTCTCCCTGACGGAACAGCGCCGACATGGCGGCCCTTCCGGGCGCTGCACGGTGCGCGCGGCGGCCGCCGACTCGTGCAGCACGTGCAGGTCGTCGATGCGATGCCGCCGCCACTCTTCGGTGGCGTCGGGCGTCGCGCGCAGCTCGGCAGGCAGGTGACAGAAGGGAAACGCCTCGGTGCTCACGGCCATCCCCAGCCCCTGCGCTCGCGCCGCCGCCCGGCGGACGTGGTGCGCCGCGAGCGTCAGGGTCGGGATCGGGGCGGTCACCACACGGTCCGGCAGTTCCACCGGACGCGGGAAGTTGAACTGCACCCGCCGCACGCCGAGCTTGTGCGCGAGCGCCACCACGCCGCCGAGATAGCGCAGGTTGCGCGCCAACACGGGCACCGTCACCAGCACCTGCCGTCGCGAGCGGACAAGGCCCTGCAACCCGAGCACGACCCGGCGGAAGCTTCCGGCCGTACCCGCCAACTCGTCGTGCAGCGCTTCCTCGGGCGCGAGCACCTGCACCTCGAAGGCGTCGACACCCGCGGCAAGCAGGGCGTCGCGCACACGCGCTTCGGCGAACCCGGCGGCATTGGTCTGCAACTGCACGAAGCGATAGCCCATCCGCCGCGCGAGCCCGACGAGGTCGGGCAGATCGCTGCGCAACGCGGCTTCGCCGCGCATCACCACTAACTCGTCGCAGCCCGCTTCGCGCCCCTCGACCAGCGCGGCCTCGGCCGCGTCGAAAGACCGGTCGGGACGGCCGTGCTGATCGCGCAACGTGCAATGACCGCAATCGAAGTCGCACCGGGTAGTCAGGCGCAGCGAGAGACGGCGGCCCCCGGGCAGCGCCGCCAGCTCCGCATCGCCGCGGCGCTCGGGCGGCGCAGCCCGTTCGCGTTCCACCAGGAAGTTACCGATGGCCAGAGCGTCAGCACCCAGACCGACGAATGCCGCGAGCGCATCCTCGGGGGTGCAAACGATCGGCTCGCCGCGCCGGTTAAACGATGTATTGACCACCATCGGGACGCCGGAGAGTCGGTGGAACTCGGCGATGAGCGCGTGATAGCGCGGGGCGGTGTCGGGGTGGACCACCTGGGGACGCGTGGTTCCGTCGACGTGAACAACCGCCGGCACCTGCGCGCGCCGCTCCGGTCGCACCGGCATGGTGAACAACATGAACCGGGTGTCGAAGGCGCCTTCGAGCCAGTCGGCTTCGTGGCCGGCAAGAATCGACGGACCGAACGGCCGCCAGGGTTCGCGCTGCTTGATGGCGTTGACGAGCGCGTGGGTGACCGCCCGGCGCGGGTCGGCAACGATGCTACGGGCACCGAGCGCCCGGGGACCGAACTCCATCCGACCCTGGAACCAGCAGATCACCTCACCGTTCGCCAACCGCCGGGCGGTATCCCGGGCGACGGACGCGGAACGCTCGTACCGCAGGCCGGAGCGGCGCAACGCCGTCTCGATGGTGGTGTCGTCGAATTCGGGACCGAGGTACGCATGTTCCAGCGCCGCCGTCGGCCCTCCTCCGCAGTCCGCCCAGGCTTCGAGCGCCGCGCCGAGCGCCGTGCCGGCATCGTTGGCGCCGGGTTGCGCGAAAACCGACTGCGGGCGGAAGCTGCGCCGCAGACGTTCGTTCATTCGGCAGTTGAGGGTGACGCCGCCGCCCAGCAGCAGTGCTTTCAGGGGTCCGTCGCCGGCATGTCGTCGCACCAGCGCCAGCGCCGTCTCCTCCAGCGCGGCCTGAAGGCTCGCGGCGAGGTCGGCGTGGTCCTGCGTCAGCGGCGCATCGGGATGACGCGCGAGATGGCCGAACCTCTCCGTCAGACCGCTTTCGTGAATGCGGAGGGTTCCGTCTGCAGCGAGCGAGAGGAAGTCGGAAAGGTCGTACGTCGGCTTGCCGAACGCCGCCAGGGCCATGACGCTGCCCTGACCGTGAGTGCCGAAACCGAGCAGCCGCGTCACCCCTTCGTACACGCCACCTATGGAACGGTCGGTCAGCGACAGGAGGGTGTCGACCGGATCGAGCACGCCCTGCGCGCCGCGCCATACCGCCGCGCACTCGCGGTCGCCGCGGCCGTCGACGGTGAGCGCCCAGGCATCTTCGGCGCCCGCCATGCGATAGGCCGCCGCCGCATGGCAGAGGTGATGGGGAAGGTACACCACACGGCCAGTACGCATCCTGGGGAGTGCCACGCTACCGTCCGTGAACGAAATCCGGCCGGCGTAGCGACCGTGCAGTCCGTTGACCGCGAAGAGGTCGATGTCGTCGAGGGTGATCCCTTCCTGTTCGAGCAGCGCACGGACGGGACGGCGGCAGAGGACTTCCTCGAGCGCGATCGTGGGATCCACCGCAGCGGTCACCCCCGGGCGTCCCAGCGGTTCCCAACCCGCGTGGCGGACGCGCACCAACCGTTCGTGTTCGATGGCGCCGACCAGTTCGCCGTCGCGCAGAAGCGCGGCGGCATGCTCCTGCATCGTCATGACCGCGAGGCCGAGTACGTACCGGGGCCGCCGGCCGTCGGGCCTCGGCATGAAGTAGCTGGGCGGAAACGGCGCCGGAAAGCTCGGCCCCGGCAAGCCCGCCAGCCGCGAGAGCCAACCGTCGCGGTAACGGAGCGCGGAGGCAAGCATCGCCGTGTCCGCCGCCCACGTGGGTCGAATGGCGTCGGTGGGACAGGCCTCAATGCAGTCGTAGCAGCGCGTGCACGCGGCGGCGTCCGCCGTCGCCGGCTTGCCGTCGGGGCGCAGGTAGCCCTCGGGACACATCTGCGCGCAGATACCGCATGCGGTACAGCGCGTTGCGTCGACGCGTATGCGCATCCCGTCGGTCCCTGCCGGTACGGCCACCGTCGGCCGCCGTGACGCCCTCCACGCCAGCCCGTCGAAAAGGATCTCCTCTCCCGCCGGCGCTGCCCCCGGCGCCCCGCCGAGGACTCGCCCCAACCAGCCCAACGCGGACTGCGAACGCGAGGCCGCCGCCAGTACCGCCGGCGACACCCCGCGCAGCCCGCCGGGCCGAAACCAGACCAGGAAGTGCGGTCCGGCGAAGCGACCATCGTCCAACCCCACGGGACCGACCATGGCCAGTCCGTCCCGCGCCGGCACCAGCGTCGAGACCGTCGCGCCGCCAGGGAGCCAACCGTGCGCAGGAAGCCGCTCGGCAAGTTCGCTCGCAAATCGCCGAAGGACGGCAACGCGTGGCGGATCGTCGATGTTCGGCAACGCCACCCTCCCTCCGGCGTTTGCTCCCGGTCCGGGGCCGAGCCGACGCAGCAGGTCGTCGAGCGCCGGCCCGATCCGGCTCTCCGCCTCCGTCACTTCGGCAAGCGCGACGATCCGCGTTGCACCGCGACGCACATCGACGAATTCCGCGGCACCGGCCTCGCACTTGCGGGCGCGGACCTGCACGAGCGGCGAGAACTGGGCGCGCAACCAGGTAAGGGCGTGCATCACTTCCGCGCGCCACGGATGCGGGTCGTCGCACTCGAGCACGATTCCGTCGTCGTCGGCGACCAACCGCGCCCCCGGGAGGCCCAGTCCCGCAAGGCCGGCGAGAAGCCGGACCGGATCCAGCCGCGTACCGAAAGCGTCAGTGAGCGGCCGCACGTCGGCGCTGACAATATCGAGATCCGTCGGGCGACCTCCCGGCAATCTGTCGATCGCTATCACACCGGATGCGCAAAGGCGACGCTGCGCACCGGCAGGCGGCGCGGAAGGACTCTTGCGGAAAGAGAACGCCCCGGCAATACTGACCCACATGCGCACCGCGATCGTCTACATCGCGAACCGCTGCAATCAGAATTGCGTGTTCTGCCTGGAGATGGATGGCACCTGGCAGACCTTCACCGACCCGTCGACCCGGGAAGTGATGCGGGAAATCGAGGGGCTCCGCGCCCGCGGTGGCGACCATATCACCTTCATGGGCGGGGAAACCCTCTTCCGCAAGGACCTGCCCCAGATCCTGACGCACGCCAGGGCACAAGGGTTCACGCGCGTCGGCGTCACCACCAACGGCACCGTGCTCGGCACGCCCGGCTTCCTGCACCGCATGGTCGACGCCGGCCTCGACTTCATCGAGTTCTCTCTTCACGGGCATACCGAGGACCTGGCCAACCGCATCGCCGGCACCGATTTCACCTTCCGGCGGCAAGCGCGCGCGCTGGCCGAGATCGACAAGATCGGCAGTTTGCCGGTCATCTTCAACGTCGTCATCTGCCACGAGAACGTGAACCACGTGACCGACATCGCCCGCTACGTGCTCTCCGAGTTCCCGCACATCCCTGCCCGCTTCAAGTTTAAGTTCGTTTCGCAGATGGGCCGCGGCGGGGAGCAGGTCTCCGACCGCATGCTGCGCTACGCGGCGGTCGATGCAGTCGCGGTGGGCGACTATGCGGAAAGCCGCGGCGCCGCCTTCTGGTTCGATAACTTCCCTCTCTGCCGCCTCGGCCGGCATGCGGGGCACTCCCTCCAGCTTGCGACGCTGGCCTGCGACGAGCGCTATTTCGACTACGACCACCGGGATGGGAAGGGGTACCTCGATACCCATTTCCAACAGAGCGGACGCTGTTGGCCCACGCCGTGTACTAACTGCTCGTTGCGGCCCATATGCTGCGGCCTGGAGAACGCCTACGACCTGCGACAGGGCTCCGGGGAGCTGTCGCCGCGCTCCGACGATCCACTGCCGCTCCTCGCCTTTGCGCTCAGTGACCTCGGCCACGATCCGGATACCGCCGCGGAACGTCTGGAGGCGCTGCGCAAGGAACCGCGCCCGTTAACCTGTTCGACCGGCGGCATCACGGCGGCAACGAACGATGCGACCGCGAGCGCCGGCGTCGACGAGGAAGCCGTGCGGGTCCACCTGGAGCGAGACTTCGCCGTCGAACTGCAAGTCGAGCCGTCGAGACCGGGTCGCCCCGCTTACGCACGCATCGGCAACCTGGCGCTGAGCTATCGTTCCGGCACCGACGCCGTGTACGAACGGCCCGGAGTTCATGAGCTGCTGACTGCAGTGGCAGAGGCGCTCGAGCCCGACACCGCGCAGGCCAGCGTGGAGGCGGCAGCGGCGGCGATCGTGGCGGTCGCGGCGGCCATGGGCTGGAAGGTCGCCGCCGGCGAGCAAGGCCCGGCTTCACCGCCGGCACGGCCGGCAGTCGACCACCTGCGCCCGCCGCTTTGCGCCGGCGGGTCCGCCTGAGCATTCCTTTGACCGGGAAGCGGAAAGGGGCGGCGAACACCGCGTGGGCGGCCGTCCTGCAGAGCTTCGGCACGGGACCTTCGTCATTCCCGCGCAAGAGTCTGTCGATAAACGGCCAAACCCGGCTTCGACAGGCTCAGCCTGTCTTACGAATTCCGAGTTTGCGCGCACGGCGCGAAAAAATCTTCAGCCCATGGAGCGGCTGTGCCCCGCCGTTCGTCCCGAGCGCCTTCTCGATGACCCGATCGCCCTGAGTAGCCGATGTCTTCTCAATCGGCGTATCGAAGGGCTCAGGCGGCGTATCGAGGGACAGGCTCGGCAGGGACGCGCCCCTCGATACGGACCCTGAACAAACGGGTCCTACTCGGGGCGAACGGGTAGTTGCGGGCATTGGGTTGCGGGTGGTAGCCCGCGCCAGGCGGTGGTGGAATTGATTTCATTGGGTTTTCCCCGCTCACCCTGAACAACTGTGCCACCCGCTCCCGGCGTTCGCCGGGACAAGCTTCGCGGGGGTGACGGCGTACGGGCATGCGGACAGTTATTAGCGCCGGGTTGCGGCGCACGCTTGTAACTTCCGTGGCAATCCGGCAAAGGTCCCCGTCGACGCGGGTGTCTCTTCATGGTGCGCTGCATCCTCATCGGCCTCGGGCTCGGCGTGGCAACCGAAATCGCCGCTCGGGTGCTGAATCTGTGGCGCTACCACCATGCGCAAACGCCTATCCTGAACATCATCGGCATGTTCGGCCTCGTCATGGGCGGCCTCGGCAGTCTCGTGCCCGCGATCAAACTGGAGGGCGCGTTCGCCGCCGGCTTCGCCGCCGGGCTGGTGTATGAGGTGCTCAACCTGCGCGTCCTCCACTGGTGGTATTTCCCGAACGCGCGCATGGGATTCATCGCCGGCCACACCGCCATCGTGGCGATTCTCTCTCTGCTCTGGGGCGCCGTGCCGCTGGCCGTCGCGGAGATCCACCGGGCGGTGCCGCAAACCCGCGCCGGCCGCCCCGGGTTCGAGGAGCGACTCGAAGCGCTCAACGTGCGCGAGCGACGACTGTTGGAACGACTCGATACGGCGCGGCAGGTAGTGCGCGATCTCGAGACGCGGCTCGACGCGGTACGCACCGCGAAACAAGCGCTGAGCGCCCGCCAGGGCATGCGTCCTCTGGCTCCCGGGCAAACCGGCGCCACTGCGACCCCCGGTCGGGATTAGACACAGCGGCGCTCATTCGACCATGCGGCGCCGTGTTCTGCCTGGAATTGCACTCGTCGTGCTAGCGACCCTCGGTTACGCCGGGTGGCGGGTCCATGACTATTTCCGCACCGAGACGGTGCGCATCGACGACCGTCTCGCCCTGATCCTCGGCGGCGGCGGCAATACCGCGGTCCTGGTTTGCGACGACGGCGTTCTCGTGGTCGACACCAAGCTCATGCGGCCCGGCCGGGGTCTCGCGGATCAGATCCGCACGCTCACGAACAAGCCGGTCCGCACGATCGTCAATACGCACTACCACCTCGACCACACGCACGGGAACGTCAACTACCCGCCGGGCACGAACGTGATGGCGCACCGGCGCACGCGAACGCACCTGGTAAAGCTCGACCGCGGCTTCTGGGAATTCGGTCCGGCCTGGGAGCTGCTGCCGAAAGATCTCGTCGAAGATCGCGCCGACCTCCGCTGCGGCGACGAGACGGTCCGCATCCTCCACCTCGGGCGCGGCCACACGGACGGCGACGTCGTCGTGCATCTGGTCGGCCGCGGCGTCATCCTGACCGGCGACCTCTTTCTTCGAAACCAATACCCGTCCATCGACCGCCGGGGCGGCGGTTCGGGCGTCGACTGGCCGGAGACCCTCGATCGCCTGCTGGCAATCCCGAACGTACGCGACTACGTACCCGGGCACGGCGGCGTCGCGACACGCGACGACGTCATTCGCTTCCAGAGCTACCTGCGCAGCGTGGTTACGCAGGTGCGCGAGGGCGTACGGCGCAACGAATCGCTCCCGGCGATCGCTTCCGGTATCGACCTGCAGGCCTTCGACGATTTCAACGGTATACCCTTCCTGCGCTCGCCGGCGGACAACGTGCGTGCCGTGTACGAGGAGATTACCGGCGTCCCGCCGCCCGGCGCAAAGCAGCGGCCGTAAAGGCCCCTTTCACAGTTTTCCGCGCACCCACGCCAGGGCCTCGTCGCGCGTCCGCAGCGTGCCATCGAGCTGCGCGTCGGCGACGGCGGCCAGCAACTGTCCGACCCGCGGTCCCGGCCGCAGACCCAGCGCCAGAAGATCGCGGCCGCGCAGCAACGGCGGCGGCCGAAGCTGCGCCTGCGCGGCCAGTTCGGCACGCCGGCGCATGCAGAACTCGTAGTGCGTGAGATCGCCGCTGGCCGCCAGCGAATCGAGCCGCGCCAGTTCGAGCAGTTCGTCGATGCCGTCCTCGGCGAGAAAGCGCTTCAACGTGCTCAGTCGCATCTCCGGCGCACTGGTCAGACGCAGGTGATGGCGGACGAGATAGTCGACGCGCTCCCGCGTCTCGCGGCTGCGGCGCAGCCGCTGGCAGACATCGGCGGCCATGTCGGCGCCCTGCTCGCAGTGGCCATAGAAGGTGATCCGCGAACCCTTGTGGCCGAGCGTGCACGGCTTGGCGACGTCGTGCAGCAACGCCGCCAGCGCCAGCGCCTCGGAGTGTCCGTCGAGTTGCGCCAGCACCCGTAGCGTGTGCTCCCACACGTCGCCCTCGGGATGGAAGTCGGGCGACTGGGCAACGCCCTGCATCGCCGCCACCTCGGGCAGAACGGCGCGCAGCAATCCGCTGCTATCGAGCAGCTCGAACGCCCGGCGGGCGGTCCCGCGCGGCCCCTGCGTCAGCATGCGCACGATTTCGTCACCGATGCGTTCCCAGGCCATGTCGGTGACACTCGGGGCCAGGTCCTGCATGGCAGCGAACGTCGTCGGGGCGATGACGAAATCGAGGTGCGCGGCGAAACGCACTGCCCGCATCAGACGCAGTCGGTCCTCGGCGAAGCGCGCCAGCGGGTCGCCGATCGCTCGGATCACACGGGCGGCGAGGTCGGCCTGACCGCCGACGTAATCGATGACGGTGTCGGTGGCCGGGTCGAGGAACATGCCGTTGACGGTGAAGTCGCGGCGCTGCGCGTCCTCCAGCGGCGTGCCGGAGCGTACGCCGGTCGGATGGCGACCGTCGGCGTAGGGAGCGTCGGCGCGGAACGTCACCACCTCGATGGGCTCCCCCTCGTACAGCACCAGCACCACTCCGAACTGCACACCAACCGGCACCGTGCGCGGAAACAGCTCCTGCACGGCCGTCGTGTTCGCGTCGGTGGCGACATCGAAGTCCTTCGGTTCCCGCCCGAGCAGACGGTCGCGTACGCAGCCCCCGGCGAGATACGCCGTGAAACCCGCCGCGCCCAGGCGTGCGGCGACGGCCCGCGCCGCAACTTCACGGTGATTCATGCGCCCCGATGGTCGCAGCGCCACAGCACAGGGTCAACAGCCAGAGAAGGAACGCCGGTTGTCTCCGCCGCCGAAACCCGGCAGCATCGATGCGATGACGGACCGGGCGGCGCGCCTGCGCGCCATTCCATCGGTGGACCGCGTGCTGCAAACGGAGGCGGCGGCCATCGCCCTGCGGCGCTTCCGGCGGGCTTACGTGGTCGACGCCGTGCGCGCCGTCCTGGCCGAGGTCCGCCAGCGGATTGCCGAGGACGAGGTGCCGGTGCCGTCTCCCGACGAAGTGATCGCCGCCGCCATGGCGCGCGCCGCGGCGGCACGGGCCGTCGGAA
This sequence comes from Candidatus Binatia bacterium, assembly GCA_023150935.1. Taxonomy (NCBI): domain Bacteria; phylum Candidatus Binatota; class Binatia (SeqCode); species Binatia bacterium. Next base: position 26,485 of record JAKLJW010000046.1, read on the forward strand.
TGCGCGCCGTCGTCAACGCGACGGGGGTGGTGCTCCACACCAACCTCGGCCGCGCCGTCCTGGCGGCAGAGGCCGTCGAGGCGGTACGCGTCGCCGCGGGCAACGCCGTAAACCTCGAGTTCGATCTCGGTCGTGGCGAGCGCGGCGACCGCGACGACTGCATCCGCGACGATCTGCGCGCCCTGACCGGCGCCGCGGCGGCCACGGTCGTCAACAACAACGCAGCCGCCGTGCTGCTGTGTCTCAACACGCTGGCGGAGGGACGCGAGGTCGTGGTCTCGCGCGGCGAACTCGTCGAGATCGGCGGTTCGTTCCGCATTCCCGACGTCATGACCAAGAGCCGGGCCGTCTTGCGCGAGGTCGGCACGACCAATCGCACCCACGCCGCCGACTACGACGCGGCAATCGGCGAACGCACCGCCCTGCTGCTCAAAGTGCACACCTCGAATTACCGCATCGTCGGCTTCACCAGCACAGTGGAACTCGCCGACCTGGCCGCGGTCGGCCGGGAGCGCGGAGTTCCCATAATGGAAGATCTCGGCAGCGGCGCCCTCGTGGACCTCTCGCGTTACGGTCTGCCCAGAGAGCCGGTGGTCGCCGAGCGCCTTCGCGCCGGCGCCGACCTGGTGACTTTCAGCGGAGACAAGCTCCTCGGCGGCCCGCAAGCGGGGATCGTCGTCGGCCGCGCCGACCTCGTCGATGCGATCAACCGCAACCCCCTGAAACGCGCCTTGCGCTGCGACAAGCTCACACTTGCCGCGCTCGCCGCGACGTTACGCCTGTATCGGACCGATCCCGACCTTGCCGCGGCACTGCCGACGCTCAGATGGCTGACCCGACCGCTGGCCGAGATGCGTGCCGTCGGTACGGCCGCAGTCGCCCGATTGAGAGAATTCCTCGGGCAGGAATACGTCGTCGAAATAGTCGAGTCGCAGTCCGAGATCGGCAGCGGCGCCCTGCCGGTCGAGAGCCTGCCGACACTGGCGGTCAGCGTGACCCACGCGGCGATCGGGTCGCAGGACATCGCTCGCCGTTTCCGCAACGCCGCAACACCCATCGTCGGCCGAATCCAGGCCGGCCGCTTCCTCCTCGACCTCCGCGGCATCTTCGATCCCGGCGATCTGGTGCCCACCCATCCCCACCCACTGACCGCTGACCGCTGACCACCCCCATGCCCCACGTCATCGGAACCGCCGGTCACATCGATCACGGCAAGACGGCCCTGATCCGCGCCCTCACCGGGCAGGAAACCGACCGCCTGAAAGAGGAACGGGAACGCGGGATATCGATCGACCTCGGGTTCGCGTACCTGGACCTGCCGGACGGTGAACGCGTCGGCATCGTCGACGTTCCGGGGCACGAGCGCTTCATTCGCAACATGCTGGCCGGGGCCCACGGCATCGATCTCGTCCTGCTCGTCGTCGCGGCCGACGACGGACCGATGCCGCAGACCGAAGAGCACCTCGACATCTTGCATCTTCTCGGAGCCCGGCACGGCGTCGTCGCGATTACCAAGGCCGACCTGGTCGACCAAGCGCGGCTGCGGGCGGTGCACGAAGAGGTGGAGATCCTGCTCGCCGGTACGACCCTCGAAGGCTCGCCGGTGGTGCCCGTGTCATCGGCCACCGGCAACGGCATGGACGTCCTGCGGCACACGCTCGAACGGGCGCTGCGCGAATACCGTCGCAGCGCAGCGCCGGGACCGTTCCGGATGCCGGTCGATCGGGCGTTCGTCATGCACGGGCACGGCGTGGTGGTCACCGGTACGGCGATCGCCGGGACGGTGCGCGTGGGCGACGCGGTGCGCATTCAACCCGGCGGCCACGAGGCACGGGTACGTTCCGTCCAGGTTCACGGCGGCGAGGTCGACGCCGCCGGCTACGGGCAGCGAGTCGCCCTCAACCTCGCCGGGGTCGAGCGCGCCGGCGTGACGCGTGGGCACGTCGTCTGCGATCCGTCGCTCGACCGTGACACGGAACGTTGCGATGTCTGGGTGGAGATCCGGCCCTCGGCGACCCGACCGGTGAAGTCGCACGACGCCGTACACGTCCATCTCGGCACCGCCGAAACGATGGGCAAGCTCGTGCTGATCGAGGGCGGCGAAGCGCTCGCTCCGCGGCGTGCCGCCTTCGCGCAGTTGGTTCTTCGCGATCCCTTGCACGCGCTGCGCGGCGACCGATTCATCCTGCGCAATGCCAGCGCCCAGCGCACGATCGGCGGCGGGTCCGTGGTGCACCCGTTCGCCCGGCGACACAGCCGCGGCGAGCCCGGCCTGATTGACGGCCTGCGGGCTCTGCACGGGGCCACGACTCCGGGGGAGATCGTGGGCGCCCTGCTGGCGCTCGAACCCGCGTTCGCCGTCGGACTGGACTATCTCGCCCAGACGGCGGCGCTTACGCCGGCGGCCGTCATGAACGCCCTGCAGACAGTACCCACCGTCCGCCTTCTGCCCGAGGCGGAGAAACCGACGGCCTGCACGACCGCCGCGAAGTGGGAACGGCTGCGTGCGGAAGCGAGCGCGGCCCTCGCCGCCGCGCACCGCTGCGAGCCGTTGTCTCCGGGGCTCGAAATGGAGTCGCTGCGCAGCCGGCTGGCACCGGATGTCCCGGCGAAGCTGTTCCGTGCCGTGGTCGACGCGCTGGTCGCGGCCGGAACGCTGGTGCGGCAGGAAAGCGTCCTGCACCTCCCGACCCACAAAGTCGCGCTGCGGCAGGACGAACGGGAGCTGGGCGTGCGCGCCGAAGCGCTGCTCGCGGCGGGCGGTTACACGCCGCCGGACCTCAAGCAACTGGAGACGCAACTGGGGGCGACTCGGCAGCGCCTGCAAACGGTCCTGCAACAGCTCGAACGCGAGGGTCGGGTAGCGCGCATAGGTGGCGACCTGTACTTCGCTCGCGAATCGCTCGACCGCGCTCGCGGCCTGCTCCGGAGCCACGTCGAGACCCACGGAGAGATTAGCGCGGCCACCTTTCGTGACCTGCTCGGCGCCAGCCGCAAGTTCAGCATTTCCCTGCTCGACTACTTCGACCGCACCGGCTTCACCCTCCGTGTCGGCGACATCCGCAAGCTACGGCGCTAACCGACGCATTTCCCTCTTGTGCAACGCCGTAGAAGAGCTAATGTCCGCCCTGGCAAACCCGGCAGCGGGCGCGAAGGCGGGTGATGCTGGCCTAACGGCGGCGTGACCGTCTCGGGCATCGTCGGAGGATGGCGTCGTCCCCGCGGGGGGCGGCCAGTGACCGCAGAACTTGGCCCGTTGCCGTCAGGGACAAAATGTTCTGGACTTTTTTGCGGAGAAGTGGTTTGAGGCGAGTCACTTTTTATCGAAACGCGGCAGGGAACAACTACCGCCAATGGAAGGCGGGCCGGCGAGTTCGGGGGGTCCTGCAACGCTCGGAGGACAGGAGCATGGCTGCAGACAAGAAGACCCGATCTCAGACACTCGGAGTGGTGCTACGTCAAAGGCGACGCCAGCTCGACCTCACGCAACAGGAAGTTGCGAAGCGGGTCGGCGTGCGCGCCAATTACATAGGCTACCTCGAGCGGAACATGCGACGGCCAAGCACCAATGTGCTGGTCAAGCTGGGCAAGGTGCTGGACCTCGACCATCAGGAGATGTTCCTGCTGGCCCATCCGCACATGCGACCGGCGACGGCGCCCGCGGGCAACTCGCACGCCAGGTCGGCGTGGGAGGAGTTCCGCACCGACAAGCGGCTGCACACGCGGCACAACATCAGCCGCGGCGAGCTCGACGTGCTCAAGCAAACGGCCAAGCTCGGGAAGGCCCGCAGCAGTCGCGATTACCTGTTCATCCTACAGGCGATTCGGCAGGCTCTGCAGTAGCCCGCCTGCCCGGTGCGAACCGGGCCCGTTTCACTGGTGGCGAGCAGCAGCGGTGCGCCGGCCGCCTACCCCGTCTCGGGGCTGGTGCGCCGGCAGCCCGCTGCCCGCTCGGCTCTCGGGCAGTCACGGCTCTTCGGGAGTTGCGTCTGCCGCGGAACGTGAGAGGGACGGCATGTGCCCTTTCCACCGCAAGAGCACGAGTCCGCCCGCCAGGCCGGACAACAGCACGATGGCGCTGGCGAGCAGTCCGAGCGCAACCGCGCTGTGGCGGGAGACACCGAGGCGCGCAAGGAAGAACATGTATCCGGCTTCCCGGATCCCGATGCCGCTGAAGCTCACCGGGATCATGCCGATGATGTTCACGACGGGTACGAAGATGAAGAAGTAAGCCGTCGGCACCCGCAAACCCAGCGCCCAGGCCAGCAAGACCTGACTGGAAATCTGCATCGCATGGAAGACGAACGCCACGGCGCTGGTCTTGAGCAACAGCGTCGTGTCTTTCCAATACGGAGCGAGATCGCGTTCGACCAGGACACGCCAGCGGTTCTCTCGCGCCAGTACTCGCACCGCCAACTGCGGCAGATACAACCACGCCAGCAGCGTCGCCGGCGGGATCACCCACGCCGCGGTATACAGCAGCCGAGGCAGCCGGTACTGCGGCTGCAGAGCGATGGCAATCGCGGCGATCCAGGTAAGCACGACAAAACCCAGGCCGCGGTCGGCAAGGACCGTGGTGAATGCCAGGGCCTTGCGTTTCTTGCCGCGGCCGAGGAACAGGGCGCGGCCGATGTCGCCCGCCACCGTGCTCGGCGCGAACAAGTTCATGAACATACCCGTGAAGTACGAACCGAAGAATTGCGAGAACGGCTCGTCGAACCCCAGCGGGCGCGCCAGCATCATCCAGCGGACACAGCTCACCACCATGCTGAGCAGATAGACGACCAACGCAACCACCACCCATCCGGGCTCGGTCTCGGCCATTACGGCCGCCAGCTCGGACAGGTCGGTTCGCGACAGCAGCAGAACGAGAAGGACGACGCTCAGGAGAATCTTCGCCCATGGCGACGAGAGCCAGCGGCGCCAGGTCGGTTCCTTGTGCACCATAGTTCTTACCAGCCCGCCGCCTCGCCGTATTTGCGCGGATCGGAGGCTCCTTCCATAACCCCAGCCTCACTCCGCACCGCCTGGATCGCCCCCATTACCGGAAGCTCTCTCACACTGTGGCCACGCCGCGCAAGTGACGTCCGGACGTCCGTCCCGATACCCGGCTCTACCGCCACGACGTCCGGCAACCACTGATGATGGAGCCGCGGCGCCGCCACCGCGGTTGACGCGTCGAGGTCGAAGGCGAGGACGTTGAGCAGAACCTGCAGCGTGCCGCTGACAATCAGCGGACCGCCGGAGCCGCCTACGGCCAGGATCGGCTCCCCGCCGCGTGTGACGATCATCGGACTCATGCTGCTCAATGGCCGTTTGCCGGGCGCCACCGCATTGGCCGCCGTGCCGACGAGCCCGAAGACGTTCGGCGCCCCCGGCTGAGCGGAGAAGTCGTCCAACTGGTTATTGAGGATGATGCCGGTCCCGGCGGCCGTGAACAGGGCGCCGAACGCCGTATTCACCGTCGTCGTACACGCGACGGCATTGCCGCGGTCGTCCATCACGGAAAGGTGCGAAGTACCTTTGTCGGCGGCGGTCGTCGGCGCCGCCGGGGCCGTGCCATAGGCCTCCGACGTTCCGGTCCGCACCGCGCTGATCCGCGAGCGGAGAAGAGCCGTGTTGACGGGCGCCAGCAGGCGCGCCAGCGGCACTGTCACGTAACCCGGATCGCCGTAGAAGCGGGCCCGGTCGGCGAACCCGTGCTGCATCGTCTCCGTCAGCAGATGAGCGTAGGTGCCCGAGTCGCGACCCAGGGCCGGCAAGTCGTCGCGCCCGAGAATCCCCAGCATCTCGAGCACGACCCCCGCCGAACTCGGCGGCGGCATCGCGTAAATGCGGTCCCCGCCCAGGCTGGCAACCAGCGGCCTCCGCCACACGGGCCGATACGCTTCGAGGTCGGCGCGACTCAGAATTCCTCCGGCCGCGTCGACGCTCTCGACAATGCGCGCCGCAATCTCGCCGCGGTAGAACGCCGCAACGCCGCCGTCGGCGATCCGTTGCAGAGTCGCGGCCAGTTCCGGCCGCCGCAGCGTCTCCCCCGCGGCCAGCGGACGGCCGTCGCCGTGGAAGAACGCCGCGGCCAAAGTCGGGTCGGCCCGCAGAGCGTCGCGGTTGCGCTCGATCTCCCCCGCCAAATGGGGTCCGACCGGAAAACCGTCCCGCGCCAGGCGGATCGCCGGTTCCATCACGGCCGCCCACGGCTGGCTGCCGTACCGCCGCCACGCGGCGGCCAGACCCGCCACCTCGCCGGGCACGCCCACCGCGAGCCCGCCGCGCCGACTGAGTTCGGGCACCGCCTTGCCGTCGCGTACGAACATGTCACGCGAGGCCGCCGCCGGTGCGGTTTCGCGAAAGTCCAGCGCCGCCGCCGAGCGTGTCCCCTCCCGGTAGACGAGCATGAAACCGCCCCCGCCAATGCCACAGGACGACGGATTCACCACGCCCAGCGCGAATGCCGTCGCTACCGCCGCGTCGATCGCGTTGCCGCCGCGCCGCAGGATTTCGACCCCGGCCTCGGACGCCAGCCGGTGGTCCGCGGCGACCATGCCGCGGCTGCCCCATGCGCCCACCGCGCCGCGCGGCGCCAGCCACGACACCGCCAGCAGTGTCACGAAAAGCCCGCCACCGGCAAGCCGTGGCGCTATGCGAAGCAACCCCACGAACACAGACCGCGCCCTTCACTCTGGGTCGTCGCCGAAATGGGCGCGAGCTATGCGAAGTTTCAGGTATTCGAGCGCGCCCAGGTCCTCCACGACATCGCCACCCGTGTCGTAGAAGAAGATCTCCCCGTTCTTGTTGCGCCCGACCGCCACCAACCACTCGAGCTGGTCACGATCCTCCAGCAAATAGTTCAACGTCTGCGCCACGCCCTTGCCGGGGATGATCGTAACTTTCGGTTTCAATGACTTGCGCTCTTTGGCCATAGGCATCACTCGTCGACGCCCCTCAAGCACCGGGGGGCGCCAGTCGAACTCGTGGCGAGAGCGCCGGGCATAAAGCGGTGGGAGGTCCCTCGTCGGCTCGCGACATTAGAAATGGCTCCTCAGCAAGTCAATACGGCCCGCACCACCGTTTCGACGTGGTACGTGTGCGGAAACAGGTCGATAGGTTGAACCGTCTCCACGCGATACCGCCCGCTCAGCCGACGCAAGTCGCGCGCCAGCGAGGCGGGATTGCACGAGACGTAGAACAGCCGCGGCGGCGACAGCGCCAGCAGATCGTCGATCAGATCGGCGGCGCCGGAACGTGGCGGATCGAGTATGACGGCGTCGAACCGCTCGCCCGCTCGACGCAGGGCCGACACGGCCCGCTGAGCCGCGGCGGTTCGCACCTCGCAACCGCGCAATCCCAGCGCCGCGACGTTGGCGCGCGCATCCGCGGCGCCGACGGCGTCGCGCTCGACCAACACCGCCCGCCCCGTACGCCGCGCCACCGGCAACCCGAGGTTGCCGACCCCGGCATACACGTCGAGCACCCTTTCCCCGGGCGCGAATCCTCCGCTCTCCAACAGCGTCCGGACGAGCAGCCGATTGCCTGCGGCACTGACCTGCGTGAACGCGCCCGCGTGGGCCCGGAGCACGAGGTCCGGCTCGGGCCGCAGGGTCAGCGTGACGTCGCCCCAGGCGCGGCGCCAACGGCGGCCGTGCAAGACCACGCCCGCGATCGCCGGCTGCCCGCGTAGCCATGCCTCGACCAGCCCCGCGTCACCGCCCACACACCCGCCTTCCACCTCGCCCACCAGCACGACGCGATCGTCGACTTCGCCGGCGGCAACCTCGATTCGACGTACCGGCGAGGCGAGGCGGCGGATCAGATCGGCGGCCGCCGGCAGCGCGCGACCGACAGCGCCAGCGGCCAACAGACAGGCCTCAATCGGGACCAGCTCGTGACTCGCCGCCGCGTAGAAGCCGATCCGGCGGCCGGCCACCCGCAGCGTGACGCGGCTGCGGTAGCCGAACTCCTCCGGCGACGCGAGTATCGGCCGCACCGCGGCCGCCGGCAATCCTCCGATCCGCGTCAGCGCGTCGCCGACGTTGCGCGCTTTCGCATCGAGCTGGGCCGCGTACTCGACGTGCTGCCACGGACATCCGCCGCAACGGGGCAGGTACGCACAGGGCGGCGTTCGTCGCTCCGCAGCCGCGCGGCGGACACCGACCAGATCGGCAAACGCATAACTGCCATGGTCCTCGCGGATCGCCACCTCCACGGTCTCGCCGGGCACGACCCCGCGCACGAAGATGGCCTTACCGTCCAAGCGGCCCAAACCATGGGGCCCGTAGGTCAAAGCGGCAATCGTCAGCGATCGCGGCTGCGCGGCCATCGGCTCATCCTCGCGGGGGGTCACAACCGGCATCGTCGCGACCCTGCTGCCGAGCTTACACGCCCTATCGCCGGCACGACACCCGCAACCTTAGTACTCTGGTTCATAAATTCGCCAACGTATTCTATATGATGCGACCCGCTCACCCTTCGACAAGCCTGGCGCGGGCAGGCGCCCGCAACCCAATGGCCCGATCAGCCATGCCTTTGGGAGGGCGAGGCTCCCGCCGAGCCGCGACGGTCTGACG